>NZ_JBNJOH010000018.1:0-76814 GCF_050113735.1 Vibrio sp. TRT 2004
CCGAATACATTAGCGCAAACCAACTCCGTTATTACTAAATTGTAGTTGCAATAACGGGGCGGACCATACATTTTTATAGGTCGTTGGTAGAAGTCGCAGGCCGCAATGTCTGCACTCCTAACGATAAGTTATCGGTTTCATAACGTTATATATTGGCATCAACAATGTCGAAGTGAGTTTCATTAATGGCAGAAATCCTTGTCTATACTGAAATTAATTGAAGTTTTGCTCATGGCTATAAAAAGTTAGTTCTGGAGGAAATGAATTGATGTCAGCAGCACTTTTCCGTGGTGTCAGATACACCACTTTACTGAGTTTAGCTCTTAGCCTCATTAATCTCGCTTATGCGCTTCCTGCCCCTAAATCAGAGCCAGTTCTTTGGGTTTCGGGCAATATCACCCAATCTAACTCTAATCAGGGTGTCGTGTTTGATGAAGAAATGCTCCTCGCGCTAGAGCAAGGATCTATCATGACCAATAACCATGTTGTCGAACAAATCGTCGAGTATACCGGCCCTAAGCTTGTCTCAGTGCTTGATTATGTCGGTGCTGAGGGAGAAACGTTGAAGGTAGTTGCTTGGGACGATTACGTGGTGACGATGCCGATCGCCGATGCCGAAAAGTACGGTTTGTTGCTTGCCACTCACGAAGCCGGAAAGAGGATGACAATCGACGACAAAGGCCCCTTCTTTATTGTGTATCCATTTTCAGAGAATCCTGAACTGAGAAACGACTACTACTATAGTTTGTCGGTTTGGCAGGTAAAGGAACTGGTCATTGAGTAAAGATATGGATAAACCACTCCTCACGCAGGGGCGCTTATTTGTCATTGTTACATCAGTGCTATGTGCGGTACTGATTGTAATGGTGGTTTACTTTTTTCATTCTATGAGCGAGTTTCAGCGAATTCCGCCGCAGCCGTACGTGACAATCGTGAACAATAACATCTCCGCTAAAGGTAAGTTATTGATGCTCAAGCTGGAAATTATTGAGTTTTCACGTGACCGCTCGGAACGGTCTTTGGCGAGAATGAAGATGAAGGCGCGCGTCTATCGCTCCAGTATATTACAAGATTTGCATGCGGAGAGAACCGTTCAGATTCACCAACAGTTTGGTGACGTAAAGAAGTTAGCATCGATTCGTGCCAGATTAGATGCGCTAGGCAACAATCTAGATCAGATGACGTTGGATGAGAGTGAGCTGAAGATGAAAACCGTGTTGACTCAGTTAAATAGCCTCTACTCGCAACTCAATGTTTATATGTCATCGTTCGTCTCTGAAGTGCAAAAAAATCAGATGATGTTTGTACAACAGAAACAGCAGTTCTACAGCCAGCAATACACCTATCTCGCGGTCATTTCTGCTTGTTTGGCAATGATGGTTGGTGTGATTTCATGGATGTATCTCAATCAAATTAAACTGAGTCGAGACTTAAAAGAGCGCACGGATAAAATGGAAGAGGCTAAGAAGCTTGCCGAGCAAAGCGCGACGGCTAAAGCGCGATTTCTTGCCAATATGTCCCATGAGATGCGAACACCACTCAATGCGGTTATCGGCTTGAGCCACAAAGAATATTACCTCAACACAGACGAGCAGACGCGCAGTTTTGTGGCCATGATTAATGACTCTGGGAAACACCTACTAAAGCTCATCAATAGCGTGCTGGATTTGAGTAAGATCGAGCAGGGCAAGATGAAGCTTGACCGAGACGTTTTTTACTGTAGTGAACTCATCAAATTATCCAAGACCATTTTTGTTGATACCAACAAACCCGATGTTGAGATTATGTTTTGCTCACCGATGGAGAAGGACTACAAGATTGTTGGTGACAAAACGAAGTTACTGCAAATCATCAATAATCTTAGCTATAACGCCCTCAAGTTTACTGATAGCGGATATGTCGATGTATCGTTATCGGTTGAGACCCTAGACCAACAACGCTATCTAAAGTTATCGGTGATTGATACTGGTATTGGAATGTCGCAACAACAACTTAATAAGGTGTTTGAGGAGTTTGTTCAGGCAGATGACTCAATCACGAGGAAGTACGGTGGTACGGGATTGGGGTTATCCATATGTCAGTCACTTATCAACATGATGAAGGGTACATTAGAGGTGCAAAGTGAGCTTGGGCAAGGAACACAGTTCAACGTATCCATCCCCGTTGTAGTAGAAGGAGAAAAGACGATTCTCTGTCCACAGATTCGCAATCAGCGCATACGAGTTGTCGCGCAAGATATCCGTGTACAAAGGTTAATTTCGTCAGAGCTGAACCAACTTGGATTGTTTGACGACAACGGAGAGCTGACCGTTCACTACCTCAGTGGCGCTCAGGGATTCAGTGGCAACGATGAGATTGCGGAGGGGAAGCCGTGCATAGTGATTGGCGATCTTCATGCTGCTGTCCCTGATTCGGAGTGGGTGACAAAGCTGACCAAACCCTACGATATTTTTAGTTTAATTAACGCAGTTTGTAGCAGAAATACAGGGCAGGAAAAGAGCACGAACATTGATGTTGCGCCGAATAGTACAGGGCTCTCTGCTCTGATTGTTGAGGACATGAGAGTCAATCAGATCGTTGCACAAAAGATGCTAAATACCCTACAGGTCGAGACGACTACCGCAGGCAATGGACAAGAGTGTTTAGATATTCTCAAACAGCACCATTTTGATATTGTTTTTATGGACATCCAAATGCCGGTGATGGATGGCATAGAGGCTCTGAAAACCATCCGCAGGGAAAACTTAGCTCCAGGAACGGCGATCGTCGCCTTAACCGCCAACAACTCAGATAGAGATGCGTTGCACTACATTGAACAGGGTTTCAACGATGTTGTTCCTAAACCTGTGAGAATGGATTTAATGCAGCGAGTGCTAAATAAATATATCACAGCCAAACCCGCCCAATAAAACTCGAGTCATATCTCCAAAATGGTGAAATACAATTTGTAGTTGCACTACTATGCAGCGAGCATTGAAAATACGCGTTTAACCATAAGAGCTGTCGTAATGGCTAAGTCACTAAACAAGCGAGGTCTTCCACGGTTTCCCTGTTTGATTTGCATCAACAAAGGCGTCGATTACATTTTTTATAAAAATGTAAACAAATAGTAAATCGACGCGCGCGATGCAAGATTGCGCAAGATTTGTGCAGGTTGCGCGCTTTTAACATCGATTTTTGTCATAAAAACCATCGTTTTTTTGCGTTATCACCGCAAAATCGTTTGCTTTAAGTTACTTGCCAAAGCGCATCGGTCAAGAAATGCGCAACTCTAGTGAGATTGGAATAACTCTCAAGAAAGGAAGTAACGATGAAAAAAATCATTGCAGTGAGTCTCTTATCCGTCGTGTCATTTGTGACCTTGGCAGAACGACAGGCGCAAGAACCGATCAAAGTGATTGATCCGGTTGTAGGGTTGGATGCGAAGAAAGTTGAATTGGGAAAAACCTTATGGTTTGAGCCTCGACTATCAGCCTCTAACACGATTTCGTGTAACTCATGCCATAACGTGGCCAAGGGTGGGGTGGATAACCTACCAAGCTCCATTGGACATAAATGGGCGATTGGGCCGATCAATTCACCCACGGTATTTAACTCGGATCTCAATTTTGTGCAGTTCTGGAATGGTCGCGCCAAAGATCTTCAAGAGCAGGCAGCAGGGCCGATTGAGAATCCGCTAGAGATGGCATTTACCCATCAGTTGGCGATCGACACCTTGAAATCGATTCCTCAGTACCGCACTTGGTTCAAACAAGCGTATGGGGTGGAAGAGTTCAGCTTAGAGCAAGTTACGGACGCCATCGCGACCTTTGAGAAAACGCTTCGTACCCCCAATGCACCGTTTGACTTGTGGTTAAGAGGCGAAGACAGCGCGCTCACCACGGCCCAAGTGGAAGGTTACGAGCTGTTCAAAGCGAAGGGGTGTACGGCGTGTCATAGCGGCCCCTTAGCCGGAGGGCAGATGTACCAAAAAATGGGGTTAGTGAAGCGTTTTGAAACCGCCAACACAGATGTAGGACGCAAAGCAATTACTGGCAAAGAGTTCGATGAGTTTGTCTTTAAGGTGCCGACATTGCGTAATATTGAGCTTACCTATCCCTACTTCCACGACGGCTCAGTGTGGGATCTTCAAGAAGCGGTAGAAGTGATGGCAGACGTTCAGTTGGGGCAAAAGCTGACTAACGATGAGTCTGGCAAAATCACCGAGTTTCTTAAATCGTTGACGGGTGAGCTGCCGCAAATCGTCTTGCCGCATTTACCACCGTCTACGATTGAAACGGCGCGGCCACAAATCTAACCGATCTTCAAAGCCTCTTTTAAAGATAACTCCGATCAGTTACAAACACGCCTAACATGACTAATTGTTAGGCGATCACCATCGTTTCGGGCATACCTAGTCCTGTGAGCTTGTTTAGCGCCTTTATCATGGCATAAGCGCCTATGACTTTGAGTCGGCCCGAACCTTATTTTATGAGATTTTAATCTCATTAATGACTTTGTTTGATTATTGATTAATCAATTACTACTTTTTAATTATCTGTTTCATTCATCCAAGGGATCAGTTTTGAAAAGATTAAAAGTCGTATTCCTAGTTCAGGTGATCATCGCTCTGACCCTTGTGTTGCTCGTGTCAGCATTTATCAAATATCAGAGTTTCAAAGTTAACTTGCATCAAGAACTGGAACATTCAGTGGAAAACACGACCCAACGAATGAAGATCAGTTTGCCCAAATCGGTATGGGATTTCGATCTGGAATCGGCCAAGGTATCCATATCCGCAGAGCTCAATTTGCCAGAGATAGCAGCGATTCAGTTAGCAGACAATGAAGGCAAGGATCTGCTGTTCCTCACTCAGCAAGGGAATGGTGAACAGCGGCAAACCGTCGACGTAGTGAATAAAGCCCAATTTCTCGCTGAAAACAGCCTTAGAGCCAGTCTGATATTTGTCGAATATGGTGAGGAGCACTCAGTGGGTGAAGTGGTGGTCTACTTTGATACTGGCGCTTTAGATGCCAAGTTGGCTAGTTCGCTGAATACCAGCATTATTGAGCTTATCGTGCTCGATATCATCATCTCAATTGTTATTGTCTCTGTGTTAGCGATGACGGTAATCAGGCCTATCTCTCAGTTGACTGAGGTGATAAAAGACTTAGCGTCGGGTGATGGAGACCTGACTAATAAACTCGCGCCTGCTAAGTATCGTGAGTTTGCTGACATTACTGAAGGCATCAACAGTTTTACTGAGTCGCTGCGACAGATTGTGCAAGATGTGAATCGTTCATCGGAAGCGCTCGGTGAGAAAGCGCAGGCCAATGGTGCGACGGCGCATACCAATGCAGAAAAACTGGAAGCACAAAGGCACCAGTTGACGACCGTCGCCGCCGCTGCGACCGAGCTAAATCAATCGGTTTCGACGGTCGCCGATACCGCGTCTGAAACCGCAGAGCAGGCTCATACCGCAACCTCGTTAACGACTATTGTCAGCGATGCGATTGAAAACTCCGCAAGAGACATCATCAATATGCGTGAAGAGATGGATCATGTTAACGAGGAAATGCATGTCCTGATTGATGAGGGCCAAAAAATCACGACTTCATTGAAAGTTATCAATGATATTTCCGAGCAGACTAACCTGTTGGCACTCAATGCGGCGATTGAGGCTGCCAGAGCAGGGGAGCAGGGGCGAGGGTTTGCGGTGGTTGCGGATGAAGTCCGAAATCTAGCGGTAAAAACCAGCCAATCCACAGAGCAGATCCATAAAAACATTGTTGCGCTAGATGCGGCAACCAAATCAGTAGAGGACGAACTTACCCGAATTGCAACCTTGCTGGAAACGACCGCTTCAAGAGTCAGCGAGTCTCAAAGCTCGGTCAGTGAGGTGCAGATGCTTATTACTATTATTTCCGACCGAAGTGGCCAGATTTCACAGGCGACCGATGAACAAAGAATGGCGGTTGAGGAGATCAGCAGAGCGATTGTTGAAGCTTCTGAAGCGACTAACGAGGTGTCATCTGGTGCGACTAAGAATGCAAAACGAACGGAAGAAGTATTGAGTCTTAGCCAAAGTATTGCCAACCACATGGCTAAATTCCGTACTTAACCTACCAATCAGAGGGAATGTTATGAGGAATCTTCTATTACTAACAGTGGGTGCACTTTTGTCTGCGGCTGTGCAAGCGGCAACCATTACTGCCGCACAAGATCCATGGGCACCATTTGTTCAGACAGATAAGGCGAATCCGGGGGTATCGGTAGAGATTATTACCGAAGCCTTTAAAACGCAGGGACATATGGTGGACTTCAAAATCATGCCTTGGACTCGGGCATTGAACGAGGTCAAAGATGGAAAAGTGGATGTGCTGGTCGCGACTTGGTTCACGAGTGAACGAACCTCTTTCCTCAACTACAGCGACCCTTATCTCGAAAATTCACTCAAGTTCATCAAGCGTAAGGGCGATGGATTTGAATACAATGGCATGGACAGTTTGACGGGTAAAACAGTGGGGATTATCCGCAATTATGGCTATGGAGATGAGTTTTTGGGGGCGACGAACTTCAACAAACCAGAAGCGAATGATTTAGTGGCGAATGCTAAAAAGCTGATGGCTAAACGGATTGATTTGACACTAGAGGATGAGTTAGTTGCCAAGTCAACTCTATCGGGCGCAGGAATGAATGTGGCTGATTTTGAATTTACCGCGAATGCTTTGTCTGTCAATCCATTGCATGTTACCGCTGGATTGGCGAATCCAAATAATGGGCAATATATCGAGGCATTTAATAAGGGTTTAGCTGAGATAAAGGCCAACGGTACATTCGATAAAATACTCGCAAAATACGGTATCCAATAGCAGTGGAGAAAAGGGCCGAATGTCTGGTCAGTCGGCCCAGTGTGATAGCACTTCATTGCTCAATAGTGACTACCACAGGAAGGAACTTGTTTTGATTTGCAGGGCTAGCGGTTAGCTAGCTCTCTTCTTTACTTCAATTTGTCCTTTGGCATCGTAGGCTTTCTCACCATAGATGAAGGTTTCACAGACGGTGCGATCATCGCCGAGACTCATTAAGACGAACAGTTTTTCTTCAAGCGTAGTGGCTTGATTCATGCGAAAACGCATTAACTGAGTTGCGTGGAGATCCAGCACTACGAAATCCGCTTCTTTGCCGATTTCGAGGTTGCCTATCTTATCTTCAAGGTGAAGAGATCGCGCCCCGCCTAGTGTGGCAAGGAATAACGATTTTAACGGGTGCAGCTTTTCTTGTTGCAGTTGCATGATTTTATAGGCTTCGCTCATCGTTTGAAGAATCGAGAAGCTGGTACCCGCACCGACATCTGTCCCCATCCCAACTCTAACGCCATGCTCTTCTAACTTAGGTAGTTTGAATAGACCTGAACCTAAGAACAAGTTAGAGGTAGGACAAAACGCAATCGCGGACTCGGTATCGGCCAGTCGTTGACATTCACAGTCTGACAGGTGGATACCGTGAGCGAACACTGAGCGCTTATGCAGTAATCCATAGTGGTCATACACATCGAGGTAAGAATCACGCTCAGGAAACAGTTCCATTACCCACTCAATCTCTTTCTTATTCTCAGACAGATGAGTGTGCATATAAACGTCAGGATACTCTTCTAGCAGTTTACCGACGGTCGCCAATTGCTCAGGGGTACTGGTTGGTGCAAAGCGTGGTGTAACGGCATAGAGTAGTCGTCCACGGTTATGCCATTTCTCGATCAGTTCTTTGGACGCTTGGTAGCCAGATTGTGGAGTATCCGTCAGATAATCGGGCGCATTTCTGTCCATCAGTACCTTACCCGCAATCATGCGTAAGTTACGTCTTTCTGCTTCTTCGAAAAAGACATCGATAGACTCTTTGTGGACTGTTCCGAACACTAATGCAGTCGTGGTTCCGTTACTCGCCAGCTCATCGAAGAACAGTTTGGCCACTTTATGGGCGTAGACCGGGTTTTTAAATCGACGCTCTTCAGGAAAGGTGTAGTTTTCCAGCCAATCGAGTAGCTGTTCGCCGTAAGAGGCAATCATGCCAGTTTGTGGGTAGTGAATATGAGTATCGATAAAGCCTGAAGTGATGAGCTTATCTTCATACTCAGTTATGTTTATGTCGTTAGGTTGACGAATGAGAACGTCTTCGGTTGCACCGATATCTATGATGTGACCATTCTCGACCACGATCATACCGTCATCAAAGAATTGGTAAGAGTTATCCAGTCCGACATCTTTCGGATCAGCGATGCTGTGCAAAATAGCTGCACGATAGGCGTTGCGTTGCGTTGTCATTTTTACTTCCTTTTAAACCCGATTAGAACCGCAATCTGGGTTAGGCGATTTTCTCTTCCATTACAGAATCGCTCATTGGTATATCTTTAATGTGGCTGTTTGGGCGCTTTTGTTCAAGTGGAATCCCTTGATAGTGTGCAATTAGCTCACCAGCGACCGAGACGGCGATTTCTGCGGGGTGTTTCCCTGAAATCATGCTGACTCCGATAGGGCAAATCATGGTATTGATTTGCTTTTCACTGTATCCACGTTGGGCTAAACGCATATCAAACTTTTTACGTTTAGTCAGCGAACCAATCATGCCAAAGTAAAGGCTGTCATCACGATCGATAATGGCTCGTGCTAGATCGAAATCAAGCTGGTGGTTGTGAGTCATCACTAGGTAGTAGCTGTTCGGTGGCATATCCGCTACCTCAGCGACCGGATCGTCAGTGACTAACTTTGTGATGCCACGAGGCAATTCCTCTGGGAATACCTCTTCTCGTTCATCAATCCAAGTGACACGAAATGGAAGAGTTGAGACGATATGTAAAAGGGCTTTGGCAACATGACCTGCACCGAATACGACTAGATGTTTTTGCGCGGTGCCAATGGGTTCAAAGCTCAGAGTTGCCATTCCGCCACAACACTGACCTAAGCGAGCCCCAAGGTTAAAACGTTCAACTTTCAGTGCACCTTCTCCCGAGATAAGCATTTCACGCGCCATCTTGGTCGCGACATGCTCGAGATGACCACCACCAATGGTGGCGATCAATCTGTCTCTGGTGACCAGCATTTTGGTGCCTGCATCCCTTGGCACAGAGCCACGGTCTTCCAATACAGTCACCATTACGCAAGGTTCGCTGTTTTTCTCTAGTTGTGCCAGTTCATGAATCCAATTGTCCTTAAACATACGTCTCTCCTTGAACGGTTGAGCTGACGCTCAAATCTTTTCTTCACTCCCATACTGCTGGCTTGGGAGTGACCTGTTAGCGTGTGTTAAGCCTTCTCAGCAGTCTGCAATGCAGATTGTGCTTGGGGCTGGGTGACTTTCTGAATCGCCATTAACACTCGCTCAGGTGTTGCGGGTGTATCAAGTTTTGCAATAGCACCTTCCACGGCGACATAAGAAATGGCGTCTTTCAGGGCGCTCCAAACAGACATGCCAAGCATGAATGGGGGTTCACCGACGGCCTTAGAGTTAAACACGGTATCTTCTGGATTGGCTCGGTTTTCCAGAAGGTGGGTATGGAACTCTATCGGCATATCCGCAATCGCTGGGATTTTGTAGCTTGCAGGACCATTGGTCATCAGACGCCCTTGCTCATTCCACACTAACTCTTCGGTTGTTAACCACCCAACACCTTGTAGGAATCCACCTTCAACTTGGCCGATATCAATCGCTGGGTTTAGCGAAGCCCCTACATCGTGAAGAATGTCGGCGCGAAGGATTTTGTATTCTCCCGTTAAGGTATCAACAATCACTTCGGAGCATGACGCACCGTAGGCGTAGTAGTAGAAAGGACGACCACGTGCTTTCTCATGATCGTAATAAATCTTAGGCGTGCGGTAGAAACCGGTACTTGAGAGTGACACCTGATTGAAGTAGGCCAACTGAACAAAGGATTCAAAGGTCATGATTTCATCACGAATCATGATCATGCCATTTTTGAAGATGACCTCTTCAGGTGAGACTTTAAAGTGACTTGACGCGAAGTCTATTAGTCGTTGTTTTATCGTCAGAGCGGCGTTCTGGGCTGCTTTACCGTTGAGGTCGGTGCCCGATGAGGCTGCGGTCGGCGATGTGTTCGGTACTTTGTCGGTATTGGTAGCGGTGATTTGGATACGTTCAACATCAACTTGGAACTCCTGTGCAACAATTTGTGCCACTTTGATATTTAGACCCTGTCCCATCTCAGTACCACCGTGGTTAAGATGAATACTGCCATCGGTGTAAATGTGAATGAGCGCACCAGCCTGATTTAGGAAAGTCGCAGTGAATGAAATACCAAATTTCACCGGAGTGATCGCAAGGCCTTTTTTTAAGATCGGGCTTTGCTTGTTAAACTCAGCAATGGCTTTACGACGCGCGTGATAGTCACTACTTTGTTCTAACTGTTCGGTGATCTCAGGCAAGAAGTTATCTTCAACCGTCTGGTAGTAGTGAGTGACATCACGTCCCTCGCCACCGTAGTAATTTGCTTTGCGGACTTCGAGCGGATCTTTGCCAAGGTAACGGGCAATTTCATCCATAATATGCTCGATGGTCATCATCCCTTGTGGGCCACCAAATCCTCGATAAGCTGTGTTTGAGGCGGTGTTGGTTTTACAACGGTGACCAGTCACTGTCGCATCACCCAGATAGTATGCGTTGTCTGAGTGGAACATGGCACGATCAACAATCGAACTCGATAGATCTGGCGAGTAGCCGCAGTTCCCTGCCACGATGATCTCAGCGCCCTGTATGACGCCATTGTCATCAAAACCGATTTTGTATTGGTTGTAAAACGGATGACGTTTGCCCGTCATTGTCATATCTTCTGCGCGTGGTAAGCGCATTTTGGTTGGGCGTTTAGTCAGGTGTGCAATAACGGCAGCCATACATGCTGGTGCAGCGGCCTGAGTCTCTTTACCACCAAAACCACCTCCCATACGGCGCATATCAATCACCACCTTATGCATCGGGACGCCAAGCACTTCAGCAACCAGCTTTTGCACTTCGGTAGGGTTTTGAGTCGAGGTATAAACGATCATGCCGCCATCTTCGGTGGGCATGACGCTACTGACTTGAGTCTCAAGGTAGAAGTGTTCCTGACCACCGATTTCAAGATCGCCTTCGATGATGTGTTTTGCTTTCGCAAGCGCCGCCGCAGAGTCGCCGCGTTTTTGTTGATGGCTTTCGGTAACGAAGAGTTCTTTTTCCAACGCTTCTTTTACATCCAGAACCGGTGGTAGCGCTTCGTACTCAACAATCGCAGCCATTGCTGCTTTGCGAGCCGTCTCCAAATCATTGGCAGCCACAGCAAGTACAGGTTGACCGTAGTACTGAACAAGACCATCAGCCAGTAGTGGGTCACCAGGAAGAATTGCACCGATATCGAGTTGCCCAGGAACATCCTCATGGGTGATGGCAATCGCGACACCTTCAAACTCATAACAAGGTGAAACATCAATATGAGTGATCTTAGCGTGAGCCTGCGTACTGAGTCGAGCGTAGACGTGCAATTGATTTGGAAACTCAAGACGATCATCAATATAGATGGCTTCGCCTGTCACTTGTTTTGGGGCGCTATCATGCTTTACGCTTTTACCAACGCCAGTCTTGAGATCCTGTTTTACGATGGCGACCATCTCCTCATGAGTCATGGTCTGATGATGTGCGTTAGACATAAGACGTTACCCTTGTTTCAATCTGGTTGTTATGAAGGTTTTGCTCTATGAAGAATCGGCGCAGCATGTTCGCGGCGGTAAGAGAGCGGTACTCTTTGCTTGCTCGGAAATCTGACAGAGGCTCGAAATCGTTATGGATCTCGCTCATGGCTTCATCAATGTTGGCCTGATTCCACTCTTTGCCAAGCAAAGTATTTTCACAGCGAGTCGCGCGTTTAGGTGTTGCGGCCATGCCACCAAAGGCAATTCGAGCACCAATGACCTTGTTATCTTCGATCTGGATATTGAACGCACCACAAACCGCAGAAATGTCATCGTCTAAACGTTTCGAAAGCTTGTAAGCTCTGAATGTCTCATTCGCTTTTGGCTTTGGAATAATAATTTGCTCAATGAATTCACTCTCTTGCTGAGCGGTTACCTTGTAGCTGATGAAGTACTCTTCAATCGGCATGATACGGCTCTGTTTACCACGACGTAGCTTGATTTGAGCGTTGAGCGCAATCAGTAGGGGAGGAGCGTCACCGATCGGTGAGGCGTTGCCAATGTTGCCGCCTAGCGTACCTTGGTTACGAACTTGAAGCGAAGCGAAACGGTGCAGCAGTTCACCAAAATCTGCGTAATGCGTGGTCAGCAGTTGGTATGCGTCGCTAATGGCAACATTGGCACCGATATGCAGCGCATCGTCGCTCTCTTCACATACCTTCATATCTTCCACTAGATTGAGGTTGATAAGTGTCTCAATCTCACGGTGGAACTGCGTCACTTCTAGGGCTAAGTCTGTGCCACCGGCAACCAGTTTGGCCTTCGGGTTGGCGCTATAGATATCTGCGAGTTCGTTGATGCTTCGAGGCAGATAGGCAGTGAGGTGGCCATGACTTAGGCTAGCAGGTTGTTCCGCAAGAGTTTGTAACCTAGCGACGGTGGTTTTTTCCAACTCAACAAATTGATCCATCAAAGGTTCGTTGGAAACTAAAGAAAGTGCCGCATCAACAATTGGGCGATAGCCAGTGCAGCGACATAGGTTTCCGGCAAGAGACTCCATAACGTCTTCTTTGTTCGCGGCTGGTTTGTTTTTGCTCAAAGCGAACATCGACATAATGAAACCAGGGGTACAGTAACCACATTGTGAACCGTGGAAATCGACCATCGCTTGCTGTGTTGGATGAAGCTTGTCTTTATTTTTTAGATCTTCAACAGTAATCAGTTGTTTACCGTGAAGGCTAGAGACGAACGTCAAACAAGAGTTAACAGAGCGGTATTGAAGCTTTCCTTCAACAACTTCACCAAGTACCACGGTGCAGGCGCCACAGTCTCCTGAACCACATCCTTCTTTTGTCCCTGTTTTTTGTACTTGTGTTCTCAGGTATTGGAGAACCGTCATATTGGGTGACAGTTCACTTTCTTGTCTGAGTTCTTGATTGAGTAGGAAAGTAATCAAGAGACCTCCTTGTGCATTGACACTAATGTTCCGATGTTTTTTCTGACCTTTGGGTCAATAATTGGTTAATTTGACTCCGAGGTCAACTTTAATTTTACAAAAACGCAACAAGAAGCGGCTTGTAATTTTACATGTCAGAGGGTGGTGTTGATCTTAAGTGATTGATAAATAATGGGTTGATAGTTATGTTTGCGTAAAAATTCTTAGCGTAAAGATTTTTAATATTGTATTTTTATTTGTATACAATCTTAAGGGGAGAGATAAAAAACCCAGCTTGATGCTAGGTTTGAGTCTTGGTTGGGGGAGTGTCAGAGACTATTTACGGTTCAATATATCCGAGAAGACAACATGCAGGTCATTAGAGGCAGTGCTACTGTCAAGATTGAGCCGAGACCGAATGTGGTTGATATGCTCCTGCATCAGAGACAAAGCCTGTGTGGCATCGCCCGCTTCTATAGCGTCAAGTAGGTTGGAATGTTCATCGAGCGAACAGTTGGCGTGATTACCAGTTTCGTACTGAGCAATGAGTAGAGAGGTCTGAGAAACTAAGCTCCTTTGGAATGCCAGCAAAGGCGTATTGTGGGCCATTTCAGCGAGTTTGATATGGAATTCTCCCGACAAACGCAACCCTTTACCGTAGTCACCGTTGGCAAATGCGTCGTTCTCTTTCTCTACTAAGCGGCGACACTCTTCAATTTTGGCTGGTGTGGCATGTTCAACCGCCAATTCGGTAATCGCCAGTTCCATCACCTCACGCGCTTTGATGATCTGTTTCGCCTCATCTTTTGTTGGTGCAGATACCATCGCACCTCGGTTAGGACGAATACTCACAACTTGTTCCATCGATAGACGCAGCAACGCTCGACGTATGATGGTGCGGCTGACACTAAAGATTTCAGCGAGTGCTTCTTCATTCAGCTTTGTTGCTGGAGGTAGACGCTGCTCTAGAATTGCATCAAAGATATGACAATAAACCACGTCATCCTGGGTTTGGCCGGCGACTTTTGTCTTGACGTTTTTCGCCACAGAATTTTTTAGATTTGCCATAAGCGGCGTTCACTCTCAAACCATTTATTTCGCTAATAAAACAATCATACTTCACTTTGTATACATGTGGCTAGTTACCCTTAGAAGGCTTTGTGAAGCGAGACGACTGAAATGTTAACAAATATTGGTTAGAAGTTTGAAAATGCACATTCTACATGTTTTACTGCGCGCATATTCAACAAGTTGGGCAAGTAATGTCATGAACAAGATCAATGTAGTCGGAACCAGTGGTAGCGGAAAATCAACATTTTCAGCCCAACTTGCTCGTCACCTTGAGTGCGCACATATCGAAATGGATCGACTGTTTTGGAAACCAAACTGGCAGGAGTCCAGTGACGAAGAGTTTTTCTCTCGCCTAGAAGATGAGCTGAAAGCGCCGAGCTGGGTACTGGACGGTAATTACAATCGAACTCGTGTCATTAAATGGCATAACGTTGATACTGTGGTATGGGTTGACTACTCATTGTCGAGAACCCTCTTTCATGCAGTGAGACGAGCTTTAAGCCGCTCAATTTCAGGCAAAGAGTTGTGGCCCAACACGGGCAATAGAGAAACGCTGAGAAAATCATTTTTCAGTAGAGATTCAATTTTATTGTGGACGATCAAAACCTATCATTCGAATCGTGCAAGGTACTTAGCAGATATGGACAATCCTCAATATCAACATATTCGCTTTGTTAGATTGACAAGTCCTGCGGAGGCGAGACGATTTCTATGCGATTTATAGGGACGTGTTATAAGGACAAAGCGCTACTGACAATTTAGCAAGGATTAATGCGATTTTAGATGGTGAGCAACAGATAAGCTTTAACAACTGGGTATTAAAACTGGCGCAAGTGAAGGAAATCAACGAGAGCAACTTTGCTCAAATGCGTCCGTTTGCGCCGCGCTCTGGCTGGAGTTGGAGGCAGAAGAGGGAGACAGTCGAACGGCAAATCGCGCGCTTAAATAAAAACAATGGCTACTATATCTAACCACATCGACCGCCGTAAGGCGGTCTTTTTCAAGGCTAATTGGTTTGTTCCGTGCTTTGGACGGAGCAGCGGAATCCTGTACGATACGACGGTTCATCTCTATTTAAAGGGTCATAAGCACGAGCGACCGTGACCATGGCCCCCCAGCCTCGTATAACTTTGTACTCACCCGTTGCAGGGCCCTGAGGATCAAGTTTTGGCGACACTTTATAATAATCTTTAGCGTACCAATCATTGACCCATTCTGCTGCGTTGTAAGTCATATCGTAAATACCGAGGGGATTGGGTTCAAACATACCAACAGGGTTTAAATCCGTATCAACATTAGCGGTTTTTTCGGTAAACTCCTCATAACCCCCTAATTCTGGGTTATAGAAACCCCTTCCTCTAAACTGAATAAAGCCATTGTTGGTTGCGTAGTAGAGTTTTTGCCCACGACTACGTGCGGCGTATTCCCACTGTGCTTCGGTGGGCAGATCCACTGGTAGTGAGGTTAATTGCCCCAGCCACTGACAATAGTTTTTGGCATCTTGCCAATTTACATTTCTAGCAGATTGTCTGAGAAAGTTAGGTAAGGCGGTTTTATAAATCTTAGAGCCGCGTTCTAGGTACTGCCCTTCATAGATACTCTGTTCAAATGGTCGGCCAAGTGTTTGTAAGTAAACATCATAATCCAGCAACTCCGCTTCATACTTTGACAACGAATAACTGCTTAGGGTGACTTCATGTTGAATATCCGCCCCGCGATCAACGATCGAGAACTGACTGTAACAACTTGCTTCCGGCGTCCAGACTGGGCGATTAAGATCGTCGTTCATGCAGGGCATACGAAAGTCGCCCATAATAAAACTGCCACCTTCGACAAACATCATATTTTCAATCGACTTTACCGCGACCTCGCCGATCTTTTGTTTTAGTTCGCTGTCTGCATCTGGATAGTGTTTGTTGACATTACTAATAATGGTGTTGAGCTGCTGTTGAGAAAGCACGTTGCTGGAAATGTCGATATCGCTATTGCATGCCGCCAATAAAGGAATCGCCCCGAGAAGACCTAGCCATTTATAATTCATTATCAATCCTCATTATTTAGCTGTTTATTTTAAGCGGCTAAGCAGGTGACATGAAGTTAATGACTCGGAAATAATGTGATTTTCCTTCCTTTTCTTAATGATGCACACCCAGTTAATAATTAATCAATCTATCAAGTAATTATCATTAATGACCTAGTTAAAGATTATTTTAATACTTTAAAGAGTACGGCATTTCAGCCTCGTCATTTTCCCTCGGTAGTTAACGTAGTGACAAAGTCACTTGGTAATTAAGGTACGACAGAATCGCTTGGTGATCACATGAGCTAGCCTCACCAGCTAGCTCGAAGCTGGACAGAAATCATTTAGGGTATAAGTTCTAAACGATTAAGTTCAGATAAACTAGATTTGATCAAAACCTAGTTCCTTACAATCTATAAAGCCAAGCGTCTTGCTCGATTTTGATAGTGCTGTTCAATTAAAATCAGCACTATCAAATTAAATCATTATATCAATGGACTAATAGTGTTTGTTCAAAATAGTTATCAACTAGTTCATCTGCGTCTAATTTATACTGATGTATCGATTGATGAATAACGGTGTCAGATAAGCTTCTGAGATCACTACTTTTAAAGCTTAAAACAAATGCTCTTGCATTGGAGACTAAGGATTTCAGCCCACGCTCCCTAAGAACCACAACTGACTCGTTGAAACCAGTGTTTGATTTAACTTTCTTTGTCGGAATAATCATTGAGTAAATCACGTTAGCTCCTGGATAGAAGCGCTTAAACCAAGCAATATTGTTGTTAAATTGTCCTGTTTCTTCTTTTAATATTTCAGAACGAGTCAATTTAACTTCACTTTTACATTCTATAAATAGGTACTCACCGTTCTTAATTGCCCACAAGTTGTCAGGTCCCGACTTCCAGTTAGCATCAGGGCGTTCGGTATTAAAACCGAGAAACCTTCCCAATTCGTCAATCGCACTTTCAAATCGTTCTGCTTTAACTCCAAAAACAAGGCGCGAGAACACGTCATCCATGTAAACAAGAAAGTCTTCGAAGTCATCGTATTGACCTATAAAGCTTTTAATATTCGAAATTCTTTCATGTGCTTTAAGGTCAATCTTTGTAAATTGGTACCCATCTGGTGGCAAGAACAAGCGTTTGTTAGTTCGATGGGCGTTCACTTGCATCGCCATACCCTCGACACGATTTTGAGCATATAAATATCTAGACATTTCTTGTAGGTACCAACCCCGCTCTTCTTGGGATAGATTGATTGAGCGGTTATCTAATAGACTTTGAATAGTATTTATAGCTTTATCATGTTTTCCTTCAGCGTGAAAACACTCTGCCTTACGCTCTAGAATTAGCATTTCATCGCTACCCGATGTCACTCTACATTCATCTACATCAATCGAATTCATACTATCAATATAGAATTGTTTCCAAGACTCATCTCGTCCTAAGCCTTGGTTGATGACGGAAGTAAGCATTTGAGTATAGGTTTGCGAATCATCCTTATCCTCTCGAGCATACTTTGCTAGCTCTAAACCAATATCAATTTGCTTCCTTGTTTGTGGTGAAAGGTACGGTCGAGACCCTTTATATCTGATTTGTTTAACTAAATCGTTACCTAAGAGTAGGATTATGCAATAGTCTTTTTCTCCTCTTACTGCACGACCTAACCCTTGCTCAATTGTTTGAGCTGTTTTTATTTGGGTAAACGTACTATTTGGTATGCAACTTTCAATGTATTTTTCAGTTATAGTTTCAGTTATGGGCAACGAATCAATGACAAGAATACGGCACATGTTATCTGGTAAATCAATACCATCATACTTCGCCGCCATAACGACTGGATTCGGAAATTGGCCTTGCTTTAGCTTATCTACTTCAGTTAATAGGTTTTCTGCATCTACTGTTGTTGCGCCAAGGCTATCCCAAATTTTTGTATGCCAATTACTAGGGGCTATAGCAACAACACCGTATTGAGTATTCCTCCACTTTCCGACCCAGTTTACAATATTTTCTCTGGTTAAACTCCCATCAATTAGTGAAGGAATCAGTACCATTTTTTCACCTGACCATGTCTTTTCAAAAGTTAATGGGTTTTCTATTACCTCTTTAGTTAAACCAAGATCGCGTATAAAAAATGAATCGTTTGATATTGTTGCTGACATGAAAACACGATGAGACGCGTTGAAGAATGAACCAAACATATCCATCGGCAATAATCTAGGAGATATTTCAATTCCTTTACCTGAAAAAACAGCAGAGCAATGTTTTAAGTTGTCTTTTAAAAGGTTCCAGACAAACCATACTGATTTGTCCATATTCTTATTGTATTTTGAGAGGATTTGAACAACTTCATCGTGTTTTCCTTCCCAATCCCAATATGGCACGGCAAGGATTGCGCTTTTAGACTCATTGCAAATATCCGCATAGGTACCCGCTCCTTGCTTTTTTAACTCCTCCCCAAACAAATGAAGTAGCTCATTAAAACATTCAGATGAACGTGGTATTTTGAACTTACTTCCTGTTTTTATTATTTCGATACAGCTGTGTGCATCATCTAAAAGGAAGTTTTCAACATCAACTGAATCCAGTCCTATACCGAAGTTCGAACTCCGACCATTAAAAACCATTTGAGCATGTGTGATGAGTATCTTTTCACCATTTATAAAGTCCTCAGGCAGACCATTCTCATTGATTGCGCAATGCTGAATACCAAATTCATCTGCTTGTATACGAACTTGATCGGCTAAGTATTTGTTGGGACATATATAGAGGCTTGCCCCTTTTTTTTGGTTAATCTTGGACTGTAGTATTAGTAAACCGATAAGAGTTTTTCCTTCGCCAGTTGGTAATTTGATTATCACATCGCGCTGATCTTTGTAGTTATCAAACCAATTATCCAAGACCGTACTTTGGACAGGAACTCGAAGAGGACCTTTATTAGCATGTCGATCTAGTGTGTCGTAGATTTCACGTGGATGAGTTTTCTTTTCCGTCCCCTTACTAGATGAACGCTTTTCGAAATTAATTGGCATGCTCTGTCCTTAAGTTAAATATTTCAGGTGGTTACTTATAAAACACTCAAATAAATCACCTATCACGATAAGCACTTTGTAGCATTAAAACTATTTGGTCTACTTGATAGATCACAAACTTTACTTTTGATGGAATAGGAGACGAGATAACGATCATTAGCTGCGATTTTCGCAATAACCAGCCACACAGTTGAGGATTCGATCGACCACGATGAATTCCGAGCAAAGGAATGGTCTCTAAAACGTTTGGGGGCAAAGGTGTGTTTGCCACGATTGGCTTCAGCACACCTCTGGACAAAAGTGTTTTAGGTCTGTTGTTCTAAAACACTTGTTCCGGATTATAGAAAAAGTATCTTGATACCTTAAATGCTTGTAGAGCTACGCTGGTACCGTGAATCCACATTGTAGACACCGTTCACCACCGTAGTTTTTATTGTAGCTAAGCCCTAAACCACTACCACATTCAGGGCAGAATTCTGATATATCTAGTGATGCCCACTCCCAAGCGTCTACATACTCCGGAATACTATCCCTATCGAAACCTATCAGCTCACCAGCATTAGTCTGTTTGGCTATGTAGCTACAATAGCTATGTTCTTTTAGTAGTTCCAAAACTATCTCGTGGTTTATTTCGAACCACTCACCAACAACGTTAAGATCGCTGTATTTCTGGTGAAACTCTTTTTCTAGTTTCCGATCATTATTGCTGTTTATCCAACCCATTAGAGCTAATCTTCGGGAATTGCCAGTTTGAAGATTTTTAAGTCGTTGTGCTGGATTTTTACTAATGCCGATCTTAATTCTTTGGTCCATCAAGTCTTCATTTTCGATGATAAAGTAGAGTGCCATATATATCCATGTAGCCAAATTAAGGTGTGAACAACGCCAACCACTTTACCTAAACTGAAAGCGCCAAGCGTTGTGAATCACTCTTAAATTTATTTTTATATGAATATTGCCGCCAGTGTTATGACTATAGACCCAAGCCCAATTACAAAAGGAAACTGATAATCCGTGAAGTACGACTCTGTAGCCATATAGCGAAACCAACCAAAAAACCGCAACGACCAAAAATGAAGAGGTATGTATATAACATCAGAGATGTAATATTCAATGTCGTTGAAACTAGGACTCTCTGTTTCCCTCGTGGGAGTGAAGCCTGTCAATCCAGCATTTCCAAAGTCCACATAAAACTGATTTTGAGCTGCGATATCTTTTTCCATACTATGAGTTACACCAAAATAAGCTCGTTTTCTCAAAGGGAAGATGGTTTCATCTTTACGGTTGTCTAGCCACCTTGTCTTTCCCCCTTCTCGGTGAGATGGATCAAGGAAATAGATGTCATAAAGAGAAGGATCAACACCGGAGAGCTTTCGCCTTATCATTTTTATGAGGTACTTACGCTCCAACGAGTAGATATGCTCTTTTATGCGTCTTTTCATTTCAATGATATAAGTTTCTTCGCGATAATATTGCCAGTAACGTATGAAGAAGTAAGCAAATAATGAAGCCACTGCAACCTTTATATATTTAGGGTTATCAAGCTCAATGACTGTACCAAGTATATTGATCTTTTCAACACTTGCCCCAGTCCAGAAAAACAAAGGTAAAATTAGAGAGAAGATCATAAAATTTCGACGTTGCCTTAGAAGACCGTCAGAAATTTCTCGTTCTCTTGCTTTAGTTTCGTACAAGTTTCACCTCATTCATATAACGCCCGTTAAGGTGTGAGCAACGCAATACCGATCCTCCCGCATGCCACCTTAAACACCAAACACAACGCATAGTAAAAATGCCACGCGTTGCGAATCTGCTTAAATTTATTGTTAGTTTTTTATATCGTTCTCAGGGAAGTAAATATCATTGCTATAAATATGTGTACTTTGAAAGCCGCATCCCCGAATTACACCTACGTAAAACATCGTTAGGTAAACAGCCATTACTAGAATTACTTTTAGGCTTTCAAATGTGAATAAACCAGCATTTGATGAGAATGTAAATATATGGACAACTAGAGAGGGTGTTTCCCCATAACCAATAGTTAGGCTGAAGGCACTTGCCAAAAGAAAGGCAAAACAGTTCTTTTCTAGATTAAGTAAGTTTCTAATTTCCTGCTGTTTTTCAGCAACTACTCCAAAAGCAACTGCATTGTCGTTTTTGATTGCATAGGTCCGCATTTCTGATGAAGAAACGTAGTTCTCTAAGTATGAGTTCCGGTAGTTTCTGCAATCTGATGTCTGTAACCATTTAATAGTTGGAAGTGCTAGTACAATTTGAGACGTAATGTGTTTTGCACCTGTAACGATTACTGCCATAAACATGCTGTAAACACAGAGGAATACCAGAAAGCTACCAATAGTTACATTTGACTGAATATAACTAAAGTTAAGATCATAGATAGAAGCCCCCTGCCCATATAACAAAATACCATCTAAGAATATCACGAACGTTGATAGGAAAACAAAATAGTTGAAGCTATCAGCTCTATCCATTATTTGATTAACATAAGATAAGACTTTGTCCATTTGACTCTCCGAAAAAACTAACGCTCTGTTAAGGGGTGAACAACGCAATACCGAAACCGCCGCATACCACCTTAAACACTAAAACAAACGCATAGTAAAAATGCCACGCGTTGCGAATCCCTCTGAACAGTTTGTTATGCGACTTTTCTGCGGAGTTTTTCGTACGCATCGTTTAACCTCTGCATCATTGCTTTACTGCCCCCCTTGTCAGGATGGTGTAATGAAGCCAAACTTTTGTATCGTTTTCTTAACTCTTGAGAACTCGGCTCACTTTCATAACCCAAAATATCTAAGTCACAAAGGCCAACATCACTCTCTGAACGTTTATACCTTAGCTGATTATTTAGAGATTCAATGTCCCTTTCTGCAATTGACAACTGGCGTTTTAGGTCAGTGATTCTCATATTGGCTTGTCGGATCGTTAGGTTCGCCCGCTCTAAAGGAGTTAAAATAGGTTCTTCTACAAATGATTCACAGCGCTCACGCCACTTATCGATGGCTATTTTGGAATTTTTAGCCCTGATATTATCTGATACAACTATAAAGCCTTGCGATTGTAGCTGACAAATCTCATCTGACGTATGCTCAGCCATTACATCTAAAGCTAAAAAAAGCCCATCCAGTTCCAATATATAAAAAGCTTTCAATTGCCTACCTCTTAGCCTCGAACTTATCTGTCGCAGAACGCTTTATAGATGGATTTTTCCATCTTTTCATTCTGTCTATGTTGCTGGTATTCATTATGAAACTCAATAGGAATCAACCTGTTGTGTGAATCATCATATAGTTACGAGGTCGAGCTACGGAAAATTTTCGTATAAAAGACCAAAATACGGATTAGAATAATTTAGTCTATCGGGGTACTCGGCAGATGTTCCGATCGTAGGTCCTGAGAAGGAAAGGGGCAATAGTGAGTTAGCTATTCCTCTAAAGTCCATAAATGCACAGGAAAACGATGAAAGTGATTTCTAGTATTTTGGGATAAGAATAAGCCCGCAGCAGAGGTGCGGGCTGTAAAGGAAACGAAAAGTTGAGCATCACACTTTAAAGCGGCCAACCAAGTCGTATAGTTCGTTGGCACGGTGGTTGAGCTCTTGGCTACCAGCGCGATTCTCATTTGCCAGTTCGGCAGATTGCGAACTCTGGTCTGAAATGACAACCACACGTTGAGAAATTTCCTGACCCACTAGGCTTTGCTCTTCCGTTGCCGTTGCGATAAGTGAGTTCATATCCATGATGGTTCCGATTGATTCCTGTATCTGAATGAGCGCTTTGGCGGCGGCATTCGCTTCTTCAACGGTACTTGCACCACGTCTTTGGCTAGACTCCATCGCTTTCACTGCATCATCAGAGGCGGCTTTTAGTTGCTGGATCATCTGGTGAATCTCTCCAGTACTATCTTGAGTGCGGCTAGCCAGTTTGCGTACTTCGTCAGCTACGACCGCAAAGCCTCGGCCTTGTTCACCCGCACGAGCGGCCTCAATGGCTGCGTTCAGCGCAAGTAGGTTAGTTTGCTCAGCGATGTCTTGGATGACTTCCAGTGAAGAGGAGATATTCTGTACGTCGCCTTCTAGACGAGAAATAACGCCATTGGCTTGTGAAACCTCTTCAGCGAGAGCTTCAACCGATTGTGCCGCTGAATTAACGATGTGCTGCGCTTCTTTCGCGTAGTCATCCGCTTCTTTGGCTGATGATGCCGCCTGACTCGCGTTGTTGGAGATCTCGCTAGCTGTCGTTGTCATTTCGGTCATTGCCGTCGCGACTTGTTCTGTCTCTTCACGTTGCCCTGAAGCCAACTCATCGACTTTAGCAGCACGCTGGGACATATTGTTGGTTTCCGCGACGACTTGCTGGCCGACATCACTAACGTTTGCAATGATGGTCTGAAGGCTGGCAACGAAAGCGTTAAAGTTATTGCTTAGCCTAGCAAATTCTGGGGCTTTAAACGCTTCCATACGAGCGGTCAGGTCAGCGTCACCGCTTGCAAATGAGCTAATGGAGTTATCAAACATTTCTAGCGGTTTCATAATGGTACGATTTATCGCAACTGCGAAGACAGCAACGATCCCCGCGATGACTAGACAGAAAATGACGATAGCTGACAAGGTAGTTTGCAACGCACTAAGGGTTGCGGCTTCCATATCGGCAATGATGGCATCAATATCATCTGTGTAGAAACCAGTCCCCAGCATCAAATCCCACTCTGGAATAAAGATTGAGTAGCTCAGTTTAGGCAGAGGCTTAGTTTCGCCTGGCTTAGGGAAGTAGTAAGTGGTGAACTCGCCAGTCTTTGCGTTACGGATGAGATCTTGGATCAGGTAGTTGCCTTGTTGATCTTGTAGATTCCAGAAGTTTTCTCCGATCCCTTTTTCACTCTGCCCCTGAACACGTCGTACGCCTTTGGAGTCGTAACCAAATACGTATCCTGATTCACCGTATTCTAGTGTTTTCAGGGTTGGGTATGCCTCCGCAAGGCTCGCACCTTTCTCTAGAAAAGGTTCGATGGAGGATTTGGCCATTTGAAGATAGTTCCTTAGTTCGGCTTTCTTCAAGTTCATTAAGTTAGCGCGAGTAACTTCGATTTGTTGCTCGTTCAGTTCGGTGGTTTTCATGTAGGTAAAGCTAAGCATACCTAACGCGATAACTAGCAGCGGAACCAATGCCAAAATATATAAGCGGCTGCGAATTGTAAGACTCATACAAACATCCTGTTTAAGTAATAGTGGCTCATTGACCATACTGCGATCTAGAGGACCGAATAGGCAAGAAGCTTAATTATTGGAATCATGCTTATAGACCAAAAGTTTATCTTATAAGATTAGCCAATTTATCGGCTCAGGACTGTGAATCTTGAGGGGTTTGCAGATTCTCGTTATTAGACCTTAGTACAATCTATCGAAAACATTGCTTGTCGTCGCAGTAACTCTTTGCTGTCAACCATTTAGACTAGTGGTAAAGGTTGTTGGTAAACTTGATGTATAGCCAATCTGCCCATCGCTTTTACACGCAATGGGCAGCGGCCATCGTAGAAAATCGTCAATTTAGTTATGTTTTCACCTCGATGTTTCTCCGAAACCGTTATGGCTATTGATCATCGCTCACTGACGTTAAGTATCTGTGCCAGTTTTGACTCACTGCTTGATATTGATAGATACAAAAATCTTTACGATCCGCCAGATAGTCGTTTTCGACTTCGTCTAATAAGCTTTTATGTTGTTCAGGGTTGCTGCCATAAACTAGGCACAAAGTTGAGAAGTAGCGTTGTAAGTCAAAGCTGTGCTCGTCTATGTATTCACCAAAATCGTAATAGTCAGGACGATCTTCGGATTCAAAGGCGAACATATCGGCGGCACTGATTGCTGCATCTTCTCCATTTTCCACATATTCGATCATCATTAGCGCAGCAAAATTATCTACGGCATCTTCTTCCTTGCCTAGAATCGGGATGTTTTGGTCGGTAATATAAGCGTGTCCGGCTTCGTGAAGCAGGGTGTGTAATACGGTATCAATGGCACCGGCTTGCGCACTCTTGCCAAATTTTTTGTCATACTGATTTTTCTTAAAGTAATCCAGTGCTTGCTGATAGAACTCGTAAGGCATATGAACCTGATGCGTTTCTGGATCGTAAAGTGGGCCTTGATCGCCACCGTATTGGATGGTTAAGGTGTTTTTGAACGGAAAAATACTCTGCGATAAGTCGACTAAGGTTTGGTTTACACCACTTTGCTCAATCTCAGACTTGGCCATTTTCTCAACCTCATTTTGTGGTTTAAGATAGCGAATGACAACACTTTCTGAACCGGCAAAGACAGTAGATGCAAACAGCATTAGCGAAGGAAGTAACACACGATAAAACATACTCAATCCTTATTATTATCTTGGCATGGATGGGCTTAACTAATACTGGCATATAATGAACGATTTCGCTCTAGTTTGCCGTTGGTGACACTCAATTTTGAATGATGGATTGAGGGCAGGGTTGTTCAAGGGAATAGAGGGGAGTGAAATGATGATTATCATTAGGGAAGCAGCTATGCTTGTGCTACACTCGCCGACCTTTTCCGTTTCTATGAGATAAATCACCATGAGCCTTAAAAAAGAACTTCAAAACCTTCATAACCGTCTAGATACTTGCCAACGTAAACTGGACGCAGCGAAAGGTCGTGGTGATCAGGAAATGATTTCTCAGTTCACTGATGAAATTGAAAAACTCAACAAGAAAGTAAGCTCAATGAAGCATAAGCAGCAATTCGATCGCAACAAAGAGCGTAAGAGCTTGCAGGATATGCCATTCTCTCGCGAAATCACGAAAGCGGAACAGGCGGATATGGGTAAACTGAAAAAGTCGGTAAAAGGTTTAGTGGTGGTTCACCCAATGACAAAGTTGGGCAAAGAGTTGCGCATTGAAGTGATGACAGGCTACGCACCGACCAAGTTCTAATGCCAACGTCTTGTATGTATTTAAAAAAAGCGCCTAACGGCGCTTTTTTGTTTGGTGTTACGCCCAGTGAGCACTCACTATTCTTGAGCTGTTTGGGGTAATAGGAACACACCATTGGGGTTGATGGTTAGGTAGGCGTGGTCTGCGTAACTGGCGTCGAACTGTGATGAGTTGAGTTGTAACAATAGCTCGTGACCTTGCCATTGAACCACGACTTCATACATAGACCCCATATAAGCAAAACTGCTGACCTGACATTGCTGGCAAGCCTCTCCTTCTTCGGCGAGGAGGATTGCTTCAGGTCGTACACCAATCTCATAGTCGCCAGCGACAATGCCAGCGAGATTATCTTGATTGGCTTTCAATCGGTAGCCATGGATATCAACGTATGTACCATCGTAATGGCCGCTAAACATGTTGGCTTCACCCATAAAGTTCGCCATGAACATAGATGCCGGATGCTGATACAACTCTGTTGGTGTACCTTGCTGCATGATGTCGCCATCTTTCATAACAATAACGGTATCGGAGACGGCAAATGCCTCAGCTTGGTCATGAGTAACATAGAGTGATGTGATATTAAACCGCTGCTGTAGGTCGCGAATAGTTTCACGCATATTTCGGCGTAAGTTGGCATCTAGGTTACTGAGTGGTTCGTCAAATAGCAGAACTTTGGGTTTTAGAACCAGAGCGCGAGCAAGAGCGACACGTTGCTGTTGACCACCGGAAATTTGGTCGACGTAACGTTCGCCAAATCCCTCTAAGTCGACTAATTTTAGAGCGTCTTTAACTCGCTGTTTGATTTCGGCTTTATCTAGGCCAAGCATTTTTAAACCATAACCAACGTTGTCTGCTAGCGACATATGTGGGAACAAGGCATAAGATTGAAACACCATACAAATGTCACGATGTTGAATGGAAGTATTGGTGACATCTTCTCCATCGATAAAAATCTGCCCGCTGGTGGGTTTTTCTAATCCCGCCACTAAGCGCAAGACGGTGGTTTTGCCACATCCTGATGGTCCGAGTAGGGTGACGAGTGCCCCTTTCTTAATTTCAAGGTCTAAATCGCCAATGACGGTCTTATCCCCAAAGCGTTTGCAGACATTCTTTAAGACTACAAAGTTTTCTTTTTCCATGAGTTATATCTCCAATTGCTACTCTTGGTTATTGGCTTTGGAACGCGAGACGCGTGCTTCACCGACAAGAAAATCAAAAATCAAAATAATCGCTAACATGACAACAATTAGGATTGAGCCATAAGCAATCGCAATCCCGTATTCGCCGTCTTCCACTCGATTTAATATGTACGAGGTGGCAACGCGAGTTTCGGGGGTGACCAAGAAAATAATCGCGCTGACGGTGGTCATCGCTCTCACGAAGCTAAACACTAAGGTTGATAAAATCGCAGGGCGTAGGAGTGGCAACAGCACATGTGTAATGGTTTTAAGCGAGTTTGCGCGTAGGCTAAGAGAGGCTTCATCAAGTGCTTTATCAAGTTGGCCAAGACCGGCGATACCTGAGCGAATCCCTACCGGAACATTGCGCATTACCATAGAAATAACCACAATTGCCGCAGTACCCGTCAAGTAGATCGGAGCATCGTTAAACGCGAGAATGTAAGATACACCCGCAACCGTGCCAGGAACGGCGAAACAGAGCATGGTGGCAAATTCAATCACTTTCTTACCATGGAATTGCTGGCGAACCACAATATAGGCAATCAGCAGACCAAAGAAAGCGGTCAAAGGCGCAGCAATGCCAGCGTAGATCATCGTTGTGATAAGCGATGGCCATGCACCTTCACCAAAACCACTGCCGAATAGGTTTAAGTAGTTAGATAGGGTTAGGCTGTAGTCTACGCCCCAGTTAACCGTAAAGCTTCCATAGAAGATGCTGCCGTAGAGTAGGATGTTAAACGCCATCCAGAAGTAAAGTAGGCCACAGACCGCATGTTTTAGAGAGGTAGGCAAAGGTTGCACATCGCCGCGATAGGACTTCCCAGAGATGGTGACGTATGAGCGCTTACCAATCCATAGGTACTGAACGACGAAAATGGCGAGTGAGAAGAGCAGCAGAACCGCACCGAGAGTACTTGCTGATGCGTAGTCCAGTTGAGCACCTGCGATATAGAAATAGATCTGCGTTGCCAGTACGTCAAAGCTACCACCGAGCACAAGCGGGTTACTAAAGTCAGCTAATGACTGAACAAATATAATTAGGAAGCTATTAGCTAGTGCCGGTTTAAGCAGTGGCATGACGATTTTGAAGAAGGTTTGATAGCGGTTTGCACGCAAGGTATAAGACGCTTCTTCGAGTGAAGGGTGTAGTGACTTCATTGCCCCATCCAAAATCATAAATGACATAGGAGCAAAAGCGAGTACCTGTGCAAGCCAGATACCAGTGAAACCGTACAGCCAGTTGGTCTGTTGTAGACCAAACCAGTTGACCATGAGTTCGGTGATGTAACCAGAGCGACCCAACATCAATGTCACACCAAGGCCGACCACAAAAGGTGGGGTGACAATCGGTAAAATGGAGAATATACGTGCGATAAACGCGCTGCGCTGCGCAATACGAGTTGTATAAATAGCGAAAATCAGACCAAAGAAAGTCGCACCGATACCAACAGCGATACCTAAGCCAACCGAGTTGATTACGATCTGAATAATGTGCGAGCGACTGAGGATATCGACAAACTGCCAAGCGACAAAGTTGCCCATTTCATCCTCAAACATTGGGACGAAAATGGCAAAGCTCGGATAGATAATAAAGACGGTGATCAACAGAACGATAGCGATCAGTGAGCCCACGACGAAGGCATCTCCACCAAGGTATTCTAGGCGTGAGAATGCGAGTGTCATGACGGCACCTAACACCGTAAACAACACTATGGTGGCATAACCCATACCGTGCTCGGTGTACCAAGAAGAGATCAGCACCAGCAGCATACAAAATGCAGAGTAGCCAATATCAAACTGATGACGACGTTTGGCATATTTGTTTTGTGTTTTTAATGGACGTAGCAGCAAAACAGCAGGAAGGCCGAACCATAACCACGAAATATTGACACCACTCCAACCCATGGCGGAATAAAACTCATCAGGAGTAGAGTCGATCAAACCATAGTCGAGAGCAAAGACAGGAAGAAGAATGAAAGCGACTACCAAGCTCAATATCCAGTAAAATACGGGATCGCGCTTAGTAAGTTCAGGGCTAATATGCGCGGTGAGTTCGTTCATAATTAATACCTAAATTTATGAGCAAGTAGGGTGATGACAAGCATCATCACCCGTTCCCAGTTGGATTATTGACCCATCTTGACGATGTTCACCCATTTGTTGATCAAACGTTTACGTTCGTCTGATGAACCGTACGTTTCCATATCGTAATCAATGAGCTCAAGTGTTTTAGGATCAAGAGCGTTTGGCGATTGCTCGGCAGTCGTATTGGTTAGGATTTGGAATGATTGACCTTTTTTCCATGCAGTTTCCTGACCCTCTTTCGACAAAACGAAATCCAAGAATTTCTGTGCATTTTCTTGGTTACGCGCTCCGTTTATAATACTTACACCGCCGATTTCGTAGCCTGTACCTTCACACGGAGCGATAAGTTCTAGAGGTGCGCCTTTTGATTGTTCTAGCGAGTAGTCGTGCAAGAAGCCAATACCGATAGCGACTTCACCACGAGCGGCGTTGCGCGATGGTGTTACGCCTGATTTAGTGTATTGAGAGACGTTTTTATCCAACGCTTTGAAGTAGCTAAAGGCTTTGTCTTCATCCCAGAGCTGTATAAAGGTGGCGAGCGCGGTATAAGCGGTACCAGAGCTTTGTGGGTCTGAAATTTGAACTTCACCCACATATTCCGGCTTAGTTAGGTCACTCCAGCAGCGAGGAATTGCCAGGCCTTTTTCTGCCAGACGGTCCTTATTGACCCCAAAACCTAGAATCCCCATGTAAACCGCAGAAGAGTAGTTACCTTTGCGCTTGGCTGGGTCTTTAAAATTGTCCATGATGAATTCTAATTGAGGGGATTGGTAAGCTTGGAGCAGATCCATCTCGCCAGCTTGCGATTGAGGATCGAGCGTACCGCCATACCATACGTCCGCACGAGGGTTCTTTTTCTCGGCATCAATTTTTGCCAGCGTACTGCCTGAACCATTTCGAACGAACGACGTTTTTACATCATACTTCTCTGAGAAAGCTTTTGTTGTCGCTTCGCACATGGCGTTGGTCGCACTACAGTAAACCACTAAACGACCATCGGCGAGCGCTTGAGGTGCAGCGATTGATGCTGCAAGAATGCAAGCAGAGAGTAGGCTGCGTTTTGTTCCAACTTTCATGTTATTTCCTCTTGTTGTATCCAACTGTAGGGTTGGTAAGTCCTTGCGGTATAAGGCAACGAGAGGGAATTTATCAGTTAGGTTATGGCTATCCCTGCCCGTTGTTGAGCTTTAACAAAAGGAAGAATTAACAGTCCAATTAACGCTGCTGAGAGCGTAACGACGCTGAAAAATCCTTCCCAGTTAAACTGGTCGATTACAAGTGCGAGCGGGTATCCCGCCAGTGCAGCACCAAGGTAGGCAAATAAGCCAACAAAACCGGTCGCGGTGCCCGCCGCATCTTTGTGAGAACACTCTGCTGCGGCCATGCCAATCATCATTTGTGGCCCAAAGACAAAGAAACCAATGGCAAAGAAGCAGCCAGATAAAATGATGAAGTTATCCAAAGGGGTAAGCCACAAAGCGGCCACAGAAACAAAAATCCCCAGAGCAAATAGCAGTATCATTGGTGCTCGGTTGCCGTGAAAAAACTTGTCTGATCCCCAGCCCCCAAAGAGCGAGCCGAGTAAGCCTCCTACTTCAAACATTGACACGACACCATTGGCACTGAAGAGTTGGTATTCGTGACGCTGAGTAAGATAGAGATTGCCCCAATCATTGATTGCAATGCGAACTACATATACCAATAGATAAGAGCTGCACAGCAACCATATATATTTGTTTGCCAATACGTAGGTCTTCACTATTTGCCAAAACGGTAACCCACGCCCTTCTGCTTCATGTGCTATTTCTATGGGGTCGTTAACCCATTCACCAACTGTGGGTAGCCCCATTGAGGTCGGCTTATCACGTAGTCGGAAGCAGAGCATTACACCGACGATAATGGCTAGACTTCCTGGGAGGATAAAGCCAAAGCGCCATCCCCAAGTTACCGCGGCAAAGCCAATCGTTATGGGTATTATCGCGCCACTTAAGTTGTGGCATGTGTTCCAAATAGACCACCAGAAGCCACGTTCAGATCGTGAATACCAACTGGTTAACAGCTTGGCGCACGGTGGCCATCCCCATCCCTGAAAAAACGCGTTTAAAGTCCAAAGCAGCGCGAACATAAATAGGGAAGAACTCAAGCCAAAGGCAATGTTGATCAATCCTGTAAAAATCAGCCCAAGCCCCATAAAGTAGGCAGGTTTGGTTTGATCACTCACCATACCGGAGAGAAACTTTGACACGCCGTAGGTGATATAAAATAGCGTTCCCAAAATACCGATGTCGGAAGTCTCCAGTCCTAAGTCGGTGATCATACTTGGCATCGCAAAATTGAGACTTTTACGGGTAAAGTAAAAAACACCATATCCGACATACATCACCATCATTAGCTGAACTCGCCAATAACGGTACATTTGGTCAATTTGATTTGGGCTTTTGTCAGCGACTAACACGAGCTCCTCTCCTTGGCATGAAAGAATGGTAACCAACCCATAGATGGAATGAATTAGACGGTTTTATATATCTCTAGGAAATTTTCCTAGTTTGGTGGAGATGTTGTGTTTTTTGTGGGTAAGTTAACAAATATCCTACTCCCCAATGAATTTGAGGTGATACTCATCGTTCCTCCGAGAGCACTGACTCGTTCTTCAATGCCTCTGAGGCCTTGTCCTTTCAGCCTCCAGTTCTCAGGTAGGCCTATACCGTTGTCACGCAGTTCTAAACTGAAGCGCACGCCGGGCACTAAAGAGAGTCGTACTTGATTGGCTTGCGAATGCTTGCAGACATTATTGAGTAGTTCTTGGACGATGCGATAAAGCGTCACCGCGGTAATATCATCAAGCCGTTCGGCAAAAATACCGAAGTTAAGACTAAAATCGATATCGCGCTCGGCAAACTTCATTTCCGCCACTAACTGTCGAATCGCACTTTCAAGACCTAGCTCATCAAGGGCATGAGGGCGTAATTGTTTGAGAAGCTGACGAGTTGAATCATGGATTCTTAGTGCTAACTCGTTGGTTGTGTTAGCAATATTGATTTGTTGTTCATCACCTGCCAATCGCTTTGCGAGCATTGATTGAATCTGAATCGCGGTAATATTTTGGCCAATCTCGTCATGAAGCTCGCGAGCCACGGATTTACGAATGTCTTCTTCAACATGGACGAGTTGGCTTGCCAGTTGCTGTTTACTGGCGAGTTCATTGGCGAGTTTTAAGTTAGCTTGATGAAGTTGTTGTGCAAGGAAGTACTGACGACTGATCGCGATACCTAAACCAAGACCAATAAATGCTTGGGTTGAGATAAAAGTTTGCAATTCTAAATCGCTATCGAAGGAGCCGGTTACCTGTCGCGCAGTAGTGAGCAAAATACTGTTCATTACGCTGGCCAGTACGCCCCCTTGCCATCCGTAACGATAAGCCATGAAGATGTTGGGTAATAGAAAGATCAGCAGAGCCAAAGACTTCATCTGCTCGAATAATGTCAGCTCGGTAATTAAACCAATCGCAAAAAACAACAGGCACCAGATCAGGGCTGACGGGCGCAACACCACTTCTTGATGCACTAATGTTGGCGTGAGTGGCTGCCATACTTGGCGGCGCAGATAGTCATACACTAGGTAGAAAAACGGTGTGAGCAGAATGCCGCCAGTGAGTACCGCAATGCCACCTTGAAGCGCATACATGCCACCTAAGCCTACCGGTTTACTCAACAGCAGTAATGCAAAACCACAAACGTGAGCGTAGGCGAGAGCAAGTGCAGACAATGCGAGCAAGCGCTGCCAATAGATTTGAAGCGGTCTCCAAAACTGTTGAAACATGATCGCGATGGCATGGTTAAAACAGGCAAAGAGAATCAGAAGGTAGCAATAAATAGGCGCATTAGTTAATTGAACCAAGCTAGCCACAAGCAAAACCTCAGACATGGTGAACCAAGGCCAAAGTTTTCGCGTGGTTAAAGTATAGATAGCGAGTTTAAACCCAGTTGGTAACAGAAGACCGGCCAACAAAATATCAGGTGTTAGGTAAAGACTGACATTCCATAAACAAAACCAGCAAATAACGTATCCCAAGATGGCAAAGCTATAACTAAAGCCTTTAGTTAAAATCAGTTTTGGTAATTGCTGTCGTCGAGTCAGGTCACTCATACAGGTTCATCACTGAGCAGCTTATGATGGAGTGCAAAGCGAATCAGATCGACGTTATTGGAGAGATCCAGCTTGCTGAGGATATTTGCGCGGTGGACATGAATGGTTTTATGACTGATGGACAGCTTGGTGCCGACTTCTTTCACATCTAAACCTTGAATCAGATGATCGAAGACTTCTCGCTCGCGTTTGGTTAGCTCTTTCAATGCGGAAGAAGCTGATGAGGCATTGCTAAGATTGACTAATGCGTCGGTACACAAGTAATGATCACCTGCGGCGACCTTACGAATCGCGGTGACCAATTCACCTGGTCCACAACGTTTCGAAAGGTAACCATAGGCGCCAACATCGATGGCTTTACTGACAAACGATGCTGAATCATAAATGCTGAGCATGATGGCTTTTAAGTCAGGTTGTTTTGCTCGCAACTTCTCTAGCAGTACTAAGCCACTCTCATCGGGCATCGATATGTCGATCACAGCAACATCTATGTTCGATACAGAAAGGACGCGATATGCATCGCGTGCGTTATCAAACTCGCTGTGCACTTGTATATCGGGTTCACACGACAGGAGTTGAGCAAAACCTGAGCGGACCATAATATGGTCGTCGACAAGAGAAACAGAAATCATAGCGGTTTCCTTGAGGTAGCTTGTAGCAAAAGTTCTAGCAAAAGTGACATATTGAATTAAGTATCAACGCTAGTGAGAACAACTATAAGGAATTGTTGACTCTGTCAATAGATATCGTGGTATCCATCATTTCTGATGGTAAAAGTGCTAACACGAACCAATTTGTTTGAAAGTTGGTCCGTGTTTTTGGCACTGAATATCGAGCTTGTGAAGCAGGGAAGGGAAGCCCCAACCATTTTCACCTTCAACCACTTTTTCACCAGTCAAATACTCAAACAGAGTAGGCGCTAAGGAACCATTGGCCTCCGATCTAAGTGGCGTTGCCGCTTGACCAATTGGTGTATAGCTGGTCAGTTCTCGCCACTGAGTGGCATTACACCATGTTTGGCTCTCATTCGGGTTCACACGTTCGTCAAACCTTGTTCCATCTCGATTGGCCATGATGCGTATTTGGCAGTGATTTTCACCGCAGGCTTGTTCACGTACGATCATATAGTCCAATGAATCATCTAGGTAGTTTAGGGATTCGGCAATAATGCCTACGCTTTTACCTTGTGCATTGTTCGGCTGCCAGTTGATTAACTCAGCGTAGACTGGCTGACTGTCCCACCCTTGCTTTGAATTGAATAGGTCGAACATGAAGTTGCCTCCAGTGGTTGAGGCGACAAAATTTGGTATGCCAATTTGGGATGCCTGTCCCTTGTTCGTCTTGTTCGCCTTGAACGGAAAAATACTCTGCGATAAGTTGACTAAGGTTTGGTTTATACCCCTGATGATTGAAAATGCTTGTTTTTCTTTAGAATCAGGATCATGCTACGAACCGTGAAAATCACACTGACTCCTCAGCAGAAAATCCTACTTCGCTCTTTATTTATAAGGATACTCAATGACTTCGGAGACGATTGCACTAACCCTCGCTAGTGTTGGCTTACTGGGTTTGATTTGCCAATGGGTTGCATGGCAGCTAAAACTTCCCGCTATTTTGTTTCTACTCATAGCTGGTTTGTTAGTGGGGCCTGTACTTGGTCTATTTTCTCCTCAAGAAGCATTGGGGGATCTATTTTTTCCAGTTATCTCTTTAGCGGTTGCAGTGATTCTTTTTGAAGGCAGCTTGACGCTCAATTTTAAGCAGATTAAAGGGATAAGTAAGAGTGTTTGGAGCATAGTAACGATCGGCGCTGTGGTGTCATTGATTATTACTACCGTGGCGACGCATTATTTATTAGGCCTAGATTGGGCGCTGGCATTTTTGTTCGGGAGCCTGACGGTGGTCACTGGGCCAACCGTGATAGTTCCCTTGCTACGAACGGTCAGACCGAGTTCGAAGCTCGCCAATATTTTGCGTTGGGAAGGGATACTTATTGATCCTCTAGGCGCGCTGTTTGTAGTGATGGTATACGAGTTCATTGTCTCGCACAGTCAAATGCACAGTTTGGCGGTATTTGGTTTGATTGCAGTGATTGGTTTTTCTGTCGGTATCGCCGCAGGTATGTTGGTTGCATCTATGATACGGCGCCACTGGCTACCAGAGTACTTACAGCCTTTTGCTGTGCTGACCATCTTGTTAGGCGTGTTTGCCTTATCCAATTACCTAGAACACGAATCGGGTCTATTGACAGTAACTGTGATGGGTATTTGGCTGGCGAACGCCAAAGGCGTCAACATTAGTCATATCCTCCACTTTAAAGAAAACCTGACTATTTTGTTTATTTCTGGCTTATTCATTCTGCTTGCTGCTAGGGTTGAGTTGAGTGACTTTGCTCAGCTTGGGTGGGCAGCTTTGGCGCTGTTTATCGTGATTCAGTTGGTGTCGCGCCCAGCTTCCATTTTCTTATCCACCTTGCGCAGCAATTTAGAAATTAAAGAGAAAGCATTTCTTGCTTGGGTGGCACCTAGAGGTATTGTTGCAGCAGCGGTGTCGTCTCTATTTGCCATTAAGCTAACTCAGCAAAATGTTGAGCAAGCCAACCTACTTGTCCCACTTATCTTTATGGTCATTATCGGCACCGTGGTGCTGCAAAGTGCCACCGCTCGTCCGATTGCCAATTTGCTTGGGGTCGCTGAGCCAGCACCAAGAGGCTTTTTAATCGTTGGCGCGAACGATGTGGCGAGAGCATTGGGTAAAGCGATTCAAACTTACGGTTGTCGCGTGCTAATGTCAGATACCAACTGGGATTATGTTAGTAAAGCACGCATGGGTGGTTTTGACAGCTATTATGGCAACCCGACTTCAAGTCATGCTGATGAATACCTTGATTTGATAGGGATAGGGCAAGTGTTGGCAGTTACGCCCGATCAGCACTTAAACTCGGTGGCTAGCGTGCATTTCTCTAATGAGTTTGGTCACCGTAAGGTGTTTAGCCTGCAAGATAAGAAAGAGCAGGAGAGGTTAGATAAGCATAGCCATAACTCGGAACACGCCTACTCTTTGCTACTCGGAGGCACGACTAGTTACAAGAAGCTCGCGAGTCTGATTAGCCAAGGCGCAGAAATAAAACACACTAAGCTGAGTGATAGCTTTGGTTACGAGGATTACCAAGAGCAGTATAAATCAGCGACAGTGGTGCCACTGTTTACGGTTAACAGCAAGCAGCACATTCAAATGCTTGCTCAAGCTGATGAAACGGTCCCAGTGAGTGGCGATATTGTCGTTTCTTTGGTGAAAGAGAGTTAACACTCTTAGAGTGATTTCTTTTTAGTGCCTATTTCAGCGATTTGTGATGCATAGCCGTCTCCAATTTTGATCTGACGCAATCAAGCTTGTGACTACCTCTTTTGGGGTGGTCGAATACAATGACAACTCACATAAACTAGAGCGTAAACAACTACAATTAACACGGTTATACGTATAAGAAGCAGAATTCAGAGAGATATTCTGTCAGAAGGCGCTTCAACTAGGATAATGTGATGAGCAAGCCTAAAACGACAACTTCTGAAAGCCGTCGGCGATTTCTCCGCGATACGGCGCGAACGGCTGCAGGTGTGTGCGCCGCCGCAACCATCTTGGGTTTATAGTCAGTACAAACACAAGCGAGAGACGGCAGCGGTGTGCCCGTCCGGGGCACTGGCTAAAGGAGAGTTTGAAAAAGCCTGCACACATGACGGACTATGTGTTCAAGCTTGCCCCATATGACACGCTAAAGCTGGCGACATTACTTTCATCGGTAGAGTCAGGCACACCTTACTTTAACGCCCGCGACATCCCTTGTGAAATGTGTGAAGACATTCCTTGTGTTGTTGCCTGCCCGAGTGGCGCACTTGATCCATCGCTTACGGATATTGATGATGCGCGCATGGGTACGGCAGTGCTCATTGACCATGAGGCCTGTCTTAACTGGCAAGGGCTGCGCTGTGACGTTTGTTATCGAGTTTGTCCGTTAGTGGATGAGGCGATTACGCTTGAACATATTCGTAATGAACGTACTGGTTACCACGCCAAGCTCATTCCTACCGTTCACTCCGATAAATGTACCGGTTGTGGTAAATGTGAGCAGGCCTGTGTGACTGAAGTGGCATCGATTAAGATTATTCCAACCGAACTTGCGAAGGGAAAAATGGGCTCTCACTACCAATTGGGTTGGGAAGAAGTGACTAAGCCTCTTGGCAATAGTGAACCAGATAGGGTGATTCCATCTGGGGCATTAGAAACCTTAGGAGGGAGCAAGTAATGGCTAAGAATTTGGCGAAAGACGCGGGTAAAGAGGCAAGGCAAAAACTTGGCTGGTGGCATGCTCATCGCTTTTTGATTTTACGCCGTTTATGTCAGTTCGGCGTGATTTGGTTGTTTCTACTTGGTCCAACGATTGGGATTCTAAAAGGCAACCTTTCATCTAGCCTGCTGCTTGATACCGTGCCGCTGACCGATCCTCTCATTTTTATGCAGATTGTCTTTACCGGACATATGCCAGAACTGAGTGCCATTATTGGTGTAGCGATTGTGGTGGTCTTCTATGCCTTGACCAGCCCTAGAGCCTTTTGTGGCTGGGTGTGTCCAATGAATGTCGTGACCGACTTTGCTGCTTGGCTCAAACGTAAGCTAGAGATCAAAGCGAGCTTTCGTTGGAATCCGCAGTTGCGTTACTGGCTGTTATTGGCGTTGCTGATTGGTAGTGCCGCCTCCGGAACCGTGCTGTGGAGCTGGATTGACCCTGTTGCGGCTCTTCACAGAGGGATTCTATTTGGTATGGGTGCAGGTTGGATTCTCATTCTATTGGTGTTTGTCGTCGATTTGCTGTTGGTTGACCATGGATGGTGCGGACACTTATGCCCACTCGGTGCGACTTATGGGGTTTGGGCGTAAAAGCGTTATTCGTGTTACTGCCACAAACCGAGAAGCATGTACCAAATGCATGGACTGCTACAACGTTTGCCCAGAGCCTGTGGTGTTACGTCAACCGCTTAAAGAAGGCGACAGACGGGTGATGGATCAGAACTGCATGAGTTGTGGTCGCTGCATTGATGTCTGTCCTGAAGATGTTCTTGTGTTCAAAACCACATCTAGAGCCAAGTTTTAGTACTATAAATCACCGCTTAAACTGCGATGGATTTGGCTGGTCAGGCATAGATTTCTTTTACGCTGGATGGGCTACGACAATCATCGTACCCATCATAAGTTGGCTTTCTAGCTATTAAACACACTGTCTAATAAACAAGATGTGATTTTTGCAACTTCAAAATTTGTTGTATCTATGTAACTACTGTCATTTTTATATTCAATTTCATCCAACAATCCGCTCCCCTTAACAGTAATATTGCTTATGCCCATTTTATGTAGGTCATCAATTGAATAATACCAACCATCAGTTTTTTCCTTGGTCTGACAACTATCTTTAACTGTTTGTCCGTAAGTGGTAATTTGTTGGTCAACACCGACATAACCAAAAAACGCAGTTTCTTTGATTCGTAAACGGTTTAAGTAAGCCATAAAGGCCGGTTTATCTTTCTTGGGGACGCTTAAACCCCATAGTTCATCTGATTGTTTGGTTCCTCCATGCCAACCAATTAATGAATTTGCATTGATCGTTATACTTTTAGCTGCGGGTAAAACATAATTTGCGCAAGACGAAAAGCAAAGCTCGCTCACTTCTACATCGAGGTTCATTTCTTTGACGAAATAACCAAATTCAATACCGACGGCCATATCCCCACCTGCGCTTGTGATCTTTAGCTTTTCAATCTGTCTATTGCTTTCACGAATAACCCGCACTGCTTCGAGAACACTTTCCCCCGTTATTATTCCGTCAAAAAACAACGTGTCGCCAACGGCCAAAACTTTATGTGGAGGTGGGTATATGGTAGGGAGGCTCTGACAACCCGATAATGTGAAAATAAATGCCATAGTAGTTATACTTTTGTTTTTCATATTACTTTCCTAATTATTAGTTTGTAATTTTATGCTTAACACCATAACTTTTATGAAACTCAATATTTACCGAGATTTCTACATTCTTTACCTTGCTCCGAATGAATTAGGAACTTCGGTTACACAACCATCCTGCAACAGTAAGACTCTATCTGCGGAGGCTATCGTCTCTGGTCGGTGAGCGATCATCAGTATAGGTAAACCTATATCCTTAATAGTTTGGCAAACCAAGGATTCCGTATGTATATCCAAGCTACTAGTTGCTTCATCTAATATCAGTAATTCTGGTTTTTTATATAGTGCTCGTGCTATTAAAATTCGCTGTTTCTGACCACCTGATAAACTCGCTCCCATCTCACCTACAAGTGTATGATATCCCATGTTCAAACATTCAATATCATCATGAACCCCAGCTCTCCGAGCACATTCGATTAACCATTCTTCATCTAGTTCGCTACCGAAAAAAGTTATATTCTCGATAATAGAACCACTAAATAATTGGTCATCTTGAAAAACAGCACCTACACGTTGCCTTATTTCCTTCATTGATAAGTTCGAGTTTCCAAAAAACTGGATGTCGCCTCCTATAGGCGTGTAAATACCTAGCAACAGTTTAGATATTGTGGACTTACCACATCCTGAAGAACCAATGAGAGCAACAACCTCTTTATGTTTGAGTTGAAATGATGCATTTTTTAGTAGCAGCGGCTCATTAACGCCATAAGAGAAGCAAACTTTCGAAAAAGTAACCAAATTATCGCTATTTGCGACCACTCCTCGTTGGCAAGGTACAAAGCCATGCTCATTATTCGTTTCTTTTTGAGTGAGCACGATATCAGCTAGCCTTTCGCTATAAACAGATAACATTTTGTACTCAAAATATTTGTCGATTAGAGAGCTGATACTGCCTGAAAATCGTCCTTGATAAGATAAAAAAGCGACAAGCATTCCAATAGAAAATTGACCGGATAAAACCAAATTGGCGCCAACCCAAAGTACAGAGGCGGATACTAGACTGATAATTGTTACGTTTATCGAGTTGTAAATCATTCCTAGCTTGAGTTCATAGAGTTGTGCATTTCTTCGATTAATATTGAGATTACGCCATGACGACTCGCGCCATGGAAGTGTGTCGTTAACGCGTAAACTCGATACACCTCTAACGGTTTCTAAGAAGTAACTTTCCTCTTTTGTATTGGCTTCCCAAGTATTCTCTTCAGCTCGCTTAAATGTGCCAAACCAAGCAAAACGTAATAGCACGTAAATCAGAGCAGCAATTATCGCAATGCCCGAAAGAACGGGACTGTAAAGCAACATAACGGTAAATGTACCTATTACCAACACCGAATCGAGCATTGCTTGTATCACACTTGTTGTGAGTGTGTTTTGGATGACATTGATGGAGTCAAATTTCGCACTAATACTTCCGATATCTCGTTTTTCAAACCAATCGATAGGCAAGCGGAATAAATGATGAAAAACATTGGCACTCCATTGCATATTGAAATTTACTGATAATGTAATCGTCGCCCAGTCTTTTGCCAGACCAATTAATGTCTGTGTTGCTGTGATAAGAAAAATAGCGATGATAATTAAAATCAACAGATTCTCATCATAGCCAACCAATACTTCATCAATCACAATTTGATTAAGCATAGGCATTAAAAGAGCAAGCGCCTCCAAGACCAATGCAAAAAGAAAAATCTTTATCAAAGATGCTTTTAAGCCTATCGTTTTACCAATAAGGTCAAGAACTCTAACTTTTTCTTTTTCGTCTCGTTTTTTAAACTCATGCGTTGGGGATAGTTCAAGAGCTATCCCTGTAAAGTGTTTATTGACTTCTGATAATGTAAGGTGAACTTCCCCATTAGCAGGGTCATGAATCTCTACGCGTTTACCTTTAACTGACTTCAAAACAACAAAGTGATTTAGGTTCCAATGTAAAATGCATGGGGTACTCAATTGCTCTAACTCACTAAGATCTAGCCGAACCGCTCTGCCAGATAGTTTTAGTAACTCAGCACATTCAATGAGCCTAGCGAACGACATTCCATGTTGAGTGATACCAAACTTCGTACGTAAATGCCTTAAGCTGATTTTATGACCATGCCAATCTGCAATCATCGCTAAGCAAGCTACGCCGCACTCCGCGCTTTCTGTTTGGCGTACCAACGCCAGTTTTTTACCCCACCCCCAATCTAATTGACTGTTAATTTCCATGGGCTAAATTTTTCCTTTAATGCTATATAACGGCTCTAATATCCATTCGTATATTTTACGCGTGTCAAGCTCAACATCAGCAGTCACAGTCATTCCTGAAACAAAATGTTCTTCACGGCCATAAACTGTAATGCTTGGCTTGTTAAGTTCGACTTTTACTTGGTATAGCCCTTCGACCTTAGCACCATTAACTAAACTTCGATTTGCAATCATTTCGGGCGCAACGGCTGATTTTGAAATACTGGTAATAGCGCCACTCTGCACGCCAAACTTTTCATATGGGAATGCATCAAACCTTAGCCTTACTTTTTGTCCAACTTTCATAAAGCCGATACTACGACTTGGCGCAAATAATTCGACGAACGCCTTATCATTTTCTGGCACAATAATCAGGAGGGGTTGGCCATTTGAGACTGAATGGCCTTCCTCAGCAAGAATTGAAGCGACAATCCCTTTTATCGGGGAACGTACTTGACTATCACTCTGATATAAAAATTCAACTTTGCTTTGAAACATGGCTTCTAACTGCCGATCTATCTCCTTCAAAGCGATGCTTAAATTGATGTCTAAATTATTAAGACTAGAGTGCTGGCTCTGTCTCTCTCTTTGAAGTCTCTGCAAATTCAAGTTATGTGCTTCGGATTGAGACTGCTTCGAAATAAAGTCTAGTTGTTGCTTCTGATAATCTATTTCAGACAAGAAATTGTTTTTAAGTAACACTTTCTGTTTGTTAACAAGTTGTTCAGTAAGCTCTAGTTCTTGCTGAGAAAGTTGCAGTACCTTATTTAATGTAGCGATTTCGGCATCCAGACGAGAGATATTTTCCATCAGAGCTTGGCGCTCAATTTTAACTTTCTCAGATTCTTGCAATCGTCTTTCAATAAGTAATTGATATTGGTTTTCGATTGAAGTTAAAATTCTTTGTTTTACGCCGATCCCCAAGTAATCAAAACGTTCTGTCTTTATTTCGTATAGCGGTGTAAGAACGTCGACTTTATCTCCTTCTTTTACAAAAAGTTTTTCAGCATACCCAGAGTCATTAGCCTGCACCTTAACCATACCTCCGAGTGGACTAACAACACCAAGTAATGTCTCCCTTCTTGTATACTCAGAAAGAGTAATGAAAGATACAATCGCGATTAACACTAATATCGAAAGCATGAGATAAACATTTTGATTAAATGACGTATTGAGCAAAATGTTCCCCTCATTAGACGTCTTTTGTGCATCAAAATATTCTGGTCGATATAAGTGTTTAGCCCCTGTGACCATATAATGACCTTTTAATCTAGGTTTTTCGTTTCGATAAGAGTATTGGGATCTACAGTTAATTTTCGATTGATCTTTTTCGAAGATATATCAGTCCCACATTGGCAGACCTTGGTACGACAACGAGTAGGGGTTATTGGTAAGGTGATCTGTTCATCATATATTGAGCCAATTGTGCCGTCTTGCATACACCATGCTCTGTATATTTCACCGGAAAAAGTGATCACCATACTCTCTACACCTGCATAACAATCCCAGCCGATGAAATTTACCTGATCGTTAATTAGTAGATCAAAAGTCGATAATGTTTCCTTGGAGTCATCTAAATATTCAACCTCTAGTAAAGCTCTAGGTTCTGGCAAGTTTTTCTCTTCAGGGCGACCTCTAAAAGTCTGCATTAATGACTCTTGTTCGTCGGTATAATCGTATCTTTTTGTGATACCACCATGACCAAATCCTTCATAGAGAGGTTGCAATGCGATTGAACACTTAACTTGTTCTTTCAAGCGTTGTGCAAACAAGTAGCAGTCGTCAAAGCGTTGAGGGTCCATCATTACGTTGACGTGTGCTCTCGTATTGCTTGAGCATTCAAGTATCTTTGCTACTTCAATAAAATGAGTTTCATCTTTTATATCGTTGACGTGATAACTTAGACTGACACCATTCAAATAACCGACGTTATCTCTCCACCATTGTAAAGATTTTGAACCATTAGAAATAATAGACACCAGTCCATTATTTTTATGAATAAAATTAATTAGATCGCTGAAATAACGAAGAATAGTAACTTCTCCACCACCAAACTCAAAATAAGGTCTAAGGCCAAGTTTTTTAGAATGATTTATTATTCTTTTTACAAAACCAATTGCAATACAATATGATGGAGATTTAATTGAACCGCTATTAAGGTCGGAATGGCAGTAATTGCATTTATAGTTACAACTATTAATTAAAGCCCAATTGATAGATAAGTAAGGACTTCTTATTTTGTTAACTTGATATGCTATTTTGGAAATGTTATTTCTATTTCTCATCATAAGTTGCAGCCATTATTTTTATAACTGATAAAATTGAGCTTTTTATACCTGTTATTACAAAAAATAACATTATATATAATGTTATTCCTTTAAATCCATTCATTTCGTTAATGTTTATATTGTAGAAGAATAGAACAACACCTAACAATATTGAAGCACTAATTGGAATTAACTTTATTTTATTCATCTTATAGCCCATTTGTTAAGAAAGCCTAGTAGTAATTACTACTAGGCCAATATGTATTTATTTATTGCAAGCTCCGCTTATTGCGCCGCCAAATCCTCCAAGAGCGGCACCACCAACAGCTCCCCCTAATCCCCCAGATAATCCCCCATTCAATGCTCCCGTAATTGCACCTCCCGCAATAGCTTGTGCACACCCTCTACTTGGTGAGTTAGCTTGTTGTGATACCCCACTAGAAGAAGCTGGATATCCACCTGAATATCCACCATCACCGCCGCCATCTACCATCATGATTTCATCTTTATTTAAGTTATACATAATAATTTCCTTCTTATTAATGCAGTAAAAGAGTACTGCGCTCGGTTATGATTAACTGATCATCGAGTTAACCATATTTTCTTCTTACCCAAAGCTTCATCAATATAACCCAGTAAATTTGGCAGCCATGTTATTGTTTCCAATAGCATAGAAAACACGGGTGCTTTTAATAGTTGTTTTGTAGTAAGTTCTTTTTTTAACTCATTGTCCAATATATATAAATGAACTAACATACAATAAAAAATAAAATTTATGATACCTAGAACAATAGGAATCCAAATATTAAATAAAATCATAAAAGTTAACAAAATAAAACTAGATGGAAAAATATATTGGGTTGCAGTAATCATGAACCATGGCGTTGAAAACAAACCTGCTAACCAATGCGTTTTCCAAGCTACGACATAGGCTTCTACACGCCCTCTGGCCCATCTTCGTCTTTGTTTAAATAAACCTTTTGTATCTATCGGGCATTGTGTAGTGGCTTTTGCTTTAGGGGCATAGCCTGTTTTATATCGGTTTGATATCGCCTTCCAACACCAAGCAATGTCCTCAACTAGCCATTCACTCCATCCGCCTAACTCTTTCACTACTGACGCTCTGTGTGCAACAAAAGCACCTGCTAGGACAGGGACACACCCAAGCCTATCTTGTGCTGCTCTAATTGCTCCGTAAAAACTAATATGTTCGTAATGTTGTAGTAAGCCAATGAAGCTATCTTGATAATTATTTGGAGTAATATATCCACAAACCGCTGCGTATCGATCATCAGACCACAACTTACTAACTAATTCTTTTATTCCATTTGGTTCGATAAATGTATCGCTATCAACGACAACATACACATCACCAGTTGCAATACCCAAATTGAGTACATAATCAAGTGCATATCCTTTACGGCCATCATTAATTGATTTCTTTATTAATTTATAGTTTTGTTTTCTAGGGTTTGATAACCACTTTTCAACTTCATTGACTGATTCATTTGTAGAACCATCGTCTATAATTAATACTTCGAGCTGATTAGGAAATAATTGACTATCTAGGTATAACAACGACTTGATCAAAACATCAGGTTCTTCATTATAATATGGGAGTAAAACAGATACTTTTGGTAGCGGTTTTACGTCATTACCTTCTGCTCTAAAATTGTATGCAACAAATAAGGTTATTGTAGTAAGTAAAGTAATCGCAGATGTTGTAACTAAAATTAATTCTATTAAATCAAGCATAATGTAATACCTCAACAGTAACGAGAAATTAAATTTTTAACAGACTCCTTAGAATACTTACTAATTTTTAGGTCTTTATCGTTTAAAATGTTAAAGGTAGAGTATTTAAAATCTCTCAGTTCGAAATTAACTTTATGTACTTCTAATCCTTTACTAGATGCTATTTCTCTTATAGTGCGTCTGAAACTTTTGTCGTTAAAATCACCGATGGACATTCGTTGAGTACTCACTAATGTTCTTTTTATATCCTTTGCGATCATTAGGTTCTTAAAACATTTATCGTAAACTCCTAACTCCTCCAAAATTGCCAAGTTTTCTTGATGATCCAATTCGTTGCAAAATGTATCTAAGAGTTTTCTTATCGAATTTTTTGAGAGTACACCACCAAAGGGCGAGTATTGATTTAGTGTAAGAGTGAAGTTCTTTATCCAATTAATAATCAATAAATGGTCATCCCAAACAGCGCCTACGCCATTAGCAATAATATAGTTACCGAAATCAGGGACAGCGGTCATTGTTCCGAAATCTAAAAATCGCCCATCAACACTGATATTTGAACTCGTTAGAGAACCGTGAGGAATGCCCTTAACTCTTGAGTAAGCGACCTGTTTCGCAATTCGTAAAACCATTTCATTGCAACAATGAAGTAACTCTTTTTCACTAGATAACTCAGTGCGGCTCAAATTAAGACTGATAGGTAGAAACTTAATGCACTCACGCACACGTTGAGCATCATTGTCTCTCAGATGTATATTTTCTGATGAAGGCCAAAAAAAAGTGCATCTTTCAAAATGTGCAGGCCTAATTGAGAATTCTCTTATTGCCAAGGCGCATGGTTTTTTCGGAGTATCCTCTAAATATAAGAAGTCCTCTAATACATTTGTCTTGATAATTGCCAACGTCCTTATTGCCCCGAAAGGCAAATGTTGATGACAAACTTCTCCCCAGATAGCTTCTGAAATAGCTTCATCCAAAAATAATTTTCCATTTGAATGTGACTTACTCATGTTTTCAGATAAAAGTGGAGTTAACCCTATTCCTTTGACATGAAAGCGACCATCATACCCACAGCGTGCACTTCCTCCATTACAGACTTCGTGTCTCGATCCGTAACGATCTGCACGAAATAATTTAGTGTCGGATTTAATCAAACGGTTTGAATTTGCATAACCATAAGAAACGTACGAGTAATTATTTATTATTTGTTGCTCTATTTCTTCGTTTGTACCATCGATCTGATACTTTCTAAGTAGACTTTTATTCAACCAAAGTACATGAGTGTTCTTTAACTTATATGTATTAAATGGGGCAAACGAAAGTTCAGGTAAGCACTCATTTTCAAATATGAATCTTTCATTAAATTTTAATGACTTTTCATTCATTGGAATTTTCCCTATTGTGCTTAATTATTGAACCTTCTGAGTTTCTAATGCTCACATTAACATCTTTGTAGGACATGCTAACTTTATGCCTTAATTTCCTATATAAGTTATGTAATGTAAAGCGTGTGTCAGATTTATTTAAACAAACAAAGTCAACAATAATTAAATTTTTTCCTTCATTCCAACACATTGGGTGTAAAATGAACTGTTTACTATTCAAATAACTGTAGAGTGTTTTTTCATCTACCCAAGCCCAAAGGATATAGCCTGTAGGATTTATATCTCCTTCATCATAAAAAAATAGGTATTGATTATGAAGGATTGCAGGCTTAATCCAATATAGAAAAGAGGGTATATTTATTTCGTGCCTTCTCTCATCTTTGGCGACGACTTCAACGAACAATCCTAATTCCTGTAAAGCTTCCTCTTTGAACTTTCCTTTAATCGGCTTCCCTGTGAATTTACTGTTGATTGAGCTTATTGAGTTTTCAATTTTTTTATTCAAAACTTTCATGACGATATCCTATTAAGATAAAAAATCAAACAAAAGCTAATAACAAATTAAATTACATATGTTTATAAAATAACCTATACACCTGTTTTTTTAATGGATATATGTTGTCGCTATCCAATTTTGATATTGTTCTCACTTCATGTGAGCTATATTTGAATTGTTGAGATATTCATTCCATATTCTAGTTTCTTTTGGTATGTAGGCGTTTTCATTCTTGGTTGTAGGTTTATTCTGCAAATATCCATATGAGCACTTGTTTTGAACAAGAAATAATATGGTTTTGCGTACATTGTCAGGCGACCATTTTTCATTGTAAATCGATGGATTTTAATCGGAATAGGACGAGGTGCTTGGTTATTACCAAGAATGAACATCATTGTTTTACGTTGAGCCTTTTTGTGAAAAACGACAGACATCTGTACAACACAGCTCTGATTAGATAGCTCTTTGGTTTATGAGATTGATGAGAAAGTTATATAACTGAGTGGAAGCAGAGAAAACTAAATACGCGGAATACAGTAGGACTCGTAAACGTATTGAATTAATGATTATAGATGAGTTGATTAGTGATGAAAAATAAAAGACCATATTGAATTATTCGAAAATTAACGAACTAATCTGAAACACGATCGAAGAAAATTAGCCACAACAAACATTAGTGGCTAATTGTTCATTTAAATTACCTAGTATCCCATTAACTGCAACAGGTTTTCGGCGGTTTTGACCGCCTCTTTTCTGTTGGCGATATTGAGTTTCTGGTACAAGTTGCGAATATGGGTTTTGATGGTTGTCCCCGCTACGTCTAGCTCTTGGGCGATCTGTTCGTTGCTAAAACCAGAATAGATCAGCCCGAGAACTTGCCATTCACGCTGAGTCAGTGGACTGGTGCGAACCAACTCTGGGATGTTCGGGTGGTTGACCAGCTTTTCAACAAACTCTTCATCAAAGTGAACAGAACTGCTGCGTTGAGTGGTTGAGATATCTTTGAGTAGCTGTTGTGCGCGGTGACGTTCTAAATCTCCCAGCTCATTCTTATGGTTGAGCTTCTCCAAGATATGACCCACTTTCGCGCCATCTATGAGGAAATTACCTAACATACCCGTCTGATTGGTCAGTGCTAATGCTTTCTTTAGTTGTTCACGAGCGCTCTCTTCGTCATCTTGTGAGATGGCGAGTACAGCGGAAACAATCAGGTTTCGGTTGGTGTCGGTCAGCAACTCATTTTCCTCTGCCTGTTGCTGGAGGAAATTAAGTGTCTCAGTGGCTTGGTCAAAAAGCCCTAGTATGATTTGCGCACGCGCAATATTACGCCACTGGAGTTGAGTAAAGTGGTTACATGCATGCTGAGGCTTAACTGTTGTTTCCAACCACTGTTTGATTGACTCGTGATCGCCGCGAGCCTGCCAAAATAGGATCAGAGAGAGCGAGGCGTTGGCAGTCCAGTCAACGTGATAGGTAGATTGTTTGAGTAAGTGAACAATCTGCTCGATAAACTTACCTGCCTTATCCAGCTCGCCTCGGCCAATCGCGATACGTGCCAGCATTGAGTAGCTATGTAAGTGCTTACTCGGGCTGTGGTTACCAAGGATATCCAGACCTTTATAGGCACATTCTTCTGCTTCATCCAGTCGATTCCAACACCATAGGATCTGGGCGCGTACACGAAGTAAGAACTCATGCAGCGGAACTTGTTGCAGTTGTTGTTCTTCTATCAGTTTAAAGGCGTTGTCTTGCACTTCGAAAGCGGCTTGAACGTAGCCCTGTGCAATCAGAATTTCACTTTGTTGCAGCATCGCCCATAAAGCCTGATGGTAGACCTGATACTGGCGAGCCAGTTTCTCTGTTTGCTGCATCATTGGCAGAGCTCGGCTAAGATGACCAAGTACGTGGTTGACCTCACCCACGACTGACGTCGCAACAATACGGCTACGGTAAACCGTGCTGTCCAACTGGCTTAGCGCCAGTTCTGCTAACTCTAGCGCTTGTTCTGGTTCGTTACGGTTAATGGCAACCTGAGCGCGAAGGGCATTGAACTCACCTTGCTCTTTGGTGCTTAGAACCACATTGAGCTTACTCATCTCTTGGTCAGCTTTTGATAGCAGGTCACCAACATCGTTGTAGCGGTGCTGACTCTGCGCTAGCCAAGCCTGCAACATACAAAGCTTAGGTTCACTGTAGAGCTGTTCTGTGGTGAGAGAGTTGATCGCTTTTTCGAGTGTTTGCAGCTCACCACCATTAAACATCTTCCAGCCATACTGAGTCAGGATATCTGCGGTTAACTGGCTGTCTTTGGCTTCTTGTGCATGACGAAGAGCTTGATGAGGCGAGGAGAGTTTTAGCCACGCTTTAGCGGCTGCATGGTGGAGTTGCTTCTCTTGCTGAGGAATTCTCGCACTGCGCTCGTGAGCAAGGAACTCGGCAAACAGATTATGGAAACGGTACCAGTTTTGCTCTCCCTCGAGAGGGTGAATAAACAGACCAAAGCGATTGAGAGACTCGATCATGCTCAGTGCATCTTCTCGCTGAGTCAGTTCAGAGACCAGTTGATCGTTAAAGTGATCAAGGACAGAACACTGAAGCAAGAATTGGCGGGTTTCGGTATCTAAAAGATCAAACACTTCTTCTATCAGGTAGTCCCAGAGGTGTGCGTGGTTGAACTGAGAGAAAGACTCGGCCGACTGAGCGAGAGTTTTGTTTTGATGCTGCGCTTGCAGAGCGATCAACTGTAGTGCTGATGGCCAGCCTTCTACGTAGTTACGTAAATTGGTCGCGGTGGTATCGTCAATGCCATCGGCGATACGTTGATTAAAGAAGCGCGTTGTCTCTTCGGTATCGAAGGCGAGCATTTCGTCGCCGATCTCGATCATTAAGTCTCGCACGCGAAGGTTAGCCGTCCCCAGTGGTGGTGCTGCTCGGCTGGTCACAACCAGTGTGAGGTTGTCTGGCATATGCTTGAGGAAAAAGCGCATAGCTTCGTGAATTTCGTCATCAGAAATCAGGTGATAGTCGTCCAGAACCAAATAACACTCTTGATGAAATTGAGACATCTCAGTGAAAACTTCACCGAATAGGGAGTGAAGTGAAGAGAATTGGCGTTTTTCTGCAAGTTTTTGCGAGTTTGGGCAACTGCCATCGGTGGCTTTGTTCAGTGCCTGAAGCAGGTAGTTCATAAAGCGAAAAGAATCGTTGTCACTTTCGTCAATGCTGTACCAGCCGACGTGTGACTTGTCCGATAGCCATTGAGCTGCCATGGTGGTTTTACCATAGCCAGCGGGTGATCGGAGTAGCACCAATTTGTAGAAAGGAGCCTGCTGGAGCAGATCTAATACCCTTGGTCGTACAATGGCGTTATGTAATCGACCCGGACGCGTTAACTTAGAAGGAATCCACATCTTTTTATTCCCTATTATCCTTCCACTTTCCGTGGAGCAGCGAAGTTACCCGAAGGTGAAACACTTAATTGTGTAAATATTAACCAGTAAAGCTTATTGGCAATGATGTTACTTGAGAACAATCATAACCGTTATTGATCAACAATGGGTTTTTCGCTTAATTCACATTTTGCTACCTGCTACGCCCCTTTATTGTGATGAATGTCTCTTATTGGATCTGTGTGAGATGAGATTTTAGTGCCTGTTTGCACGAGAAATCATGAAAATTGCACTGCGAAGTAAAACTTAATGTGATCGAGTATGCATATTCATCAATTGTGTATTTTTCTCGACACCTATCTTTAATAAACCAGATATAGGCTAAATTGGTTGACGGTGTGATCTCAATCACCCGAGCTGTGATGTTAGGAAAACTTAATGAGACCTAGATCACTGAGCTACTGGTTGTACGCCCTCTACGCCCTTTGTCCTCCTCCTAAAATGGCTAGGAGTAGGAGGATGTTTTGCCAATCATGTCGATGCACGATATGGCACAGATGGATTGAAACCAATAAGTGAGATTTCTCTAATGAAACCTACGCAACAGAAAAATTTTGATAAAGCAGTGTTCCAAGCTGATGTGAAAAAACACCTTTCAGCGACTTACGCTAAAACTGTAGAAACAGCGACTGCGCGTGAGTGGTACCTAGCAATGGGCAAAGCACTGGCAGAACTAACAACCTTTGACTTGCTTAAGACTGAGCAGGATCCGAAGATCAAAAACGCGAAAAGCGTAAACTACTTGTCATTAGAGTTCCTTATTGGTCGTCTGACGGGCAACAACTTAATCAGCATGGGTTTGTACGATCAAATCACCGTAGCGATGGAAGAGTTGGGTCAAAACCTGACTGACCTTCTTGAAGAAGAGCGTGACCCATCACTGGGTAACGGTGGTCTTGGTCGTCTAGCAGCATGTTTTATGGATTCTTGTGCAGCACAAGAGTACCCAACGGTGGGTTACGGTCTTCACTATGAATACGGCTTGTTCAAGCAATCATTCAAAGATGGTCGTCAGCAGGAAGCACCAGATGCATGGCGCGGTGTTGAAGGCTACCCATGGGAAGTGGCTCGTCCTGAATTGGCACAAGAGATCGGTTTTTACGGTCATGTTGAAGTGACGCATGAAAACGGAAAAGAAGTCCGCAAGTGGGTACCTGGCATGACGGTAAAAGCAATGCCTTGGGATCTGCCAATTGTTGGTTACGAGTCTGACACGGTATACCCACTGCGACTTTGGGAATGTCAGGCTATAGCGCCTTTCTCACTAGCAAGCTTCAACAACGGTGACTACTTCGAAGCTCAGCATGCGCTGATCGACGCTGGTAACATCACTAAAGTTCTATACCCGAATGACAACCACGAGAAAGGTAAGACACTGCGTCTAATGCAGCAATACTTCCACTCGGCAGCATCAGTTCGCGATATTCTGCGTCGTCACGAGCAAGCAGGTTTTGCATTGGCGGATCTGCCTAAGCAAGAGACTATCCAGCTAAACGATACTCACCCAACAATCGCTATCCCAGAATTGATGCGCATTCTTCTTGATGAGAAAGGCTTATCTTGGGATAAAGCGTGGGAAATCAGCTCGAAGACTTTTGCTTACACCAACCACACACTTCTTCCAGAAGCATTGGAAACTTGGCCTGAATCTCTGATCCAGCGTCTGCTTCCACGCCACATGGAAATCATTTTTGAAATCAACCACCGCTTCCTACAAGAAGTTCGTGCAATGTGGCCTGGTGATGGTGAGAAACAAGCTAAGCTATCTATCATTCAAGAAGGCTTCAACCGTATGGTTCGCATGGCTAACCTATGTGTGATTGGTTCATACGCAGTAAACGGTGTTGCCGCTCTGCACTCAGAATTGGTTAAGAAAGATCTTTTCCCTGAGTTCCACGAAATGTACCCAACTCGTCTACATAACGTGACAAACGGTATTACTCCACGTCGTTGGTTGAAGTTCTGTAACCCGGGCCTGTCTCAACTTATCACGGATAAGATTGGCAGCGAGTGGCCGGCGAAACTGGAACTGCTAGAAGGTATTGCTCAGTACGCTACTGACGCAAAATTCCAGAAAGAGTTCATGGCTGTTAAGAAACAGAACAAAGAGCGTTTGGCGAAGTGGGTTAAAGACAACATGGGCATCGAGCTTGATACCAATGCGATCTTTGACGTACAAATCAAGCGTCTGCATGAGTACAAGCGTCAGCATCTAGACTTGCTACACATCCTGTCGCTGTACCACCGCATCATTAACGAACCTGGTTTCGAATGCACGCCACGTGTTGCATTCTTCGCAGCGAAAGCAGCGCCGGGTTACCACCTAGCGAAAGAAATCATCTTTGCTATCAACAAGATTGCGGACAAGATCAACAACGATCCGCGTATTGGCGATAAACTGAAAGTGGTCTTCATTCCTGACTACCGCGTGAGCATGGCTGAAATCATTATTCCTGCGGCGGATGTATCTCAGCAAATTTCTCTAGCGGGTAAAGAAGCATCGGGCACGGGTAACATGAAGATGGCGCTGAACGGTGCATTGACTATCGGTACTATGGATGGCGCTAACGTTGAGATTCGTGAAGAGGTGGGTGATGAGAACATCTATATCTTCGGTCTTGAAGTTGACCAAGTCGTTGCGACTAAAGCAGCGGGTTACAACCCTTACGACTACTACCACGCAGATCCTTTGCTAAAAGCGTCACTAGACCTGCTAGTGGGCGAAGAGTTCACACCTGGTCAACCTGGCCTGCTAAGAGCAACGTACGACAGCCTGCTTGATGGTGGTGACCCATACTTATGTTTAGCGGACTTTGCATCATATGTTCAGGCGCACGAGGCGATGGGTGCACAGTACAAAGACCAAGCTGGCTGGGCGAAGAAAGCCATCTTGAATACGGCCTTGATGGGTAAATTCACCTCAGACCGTTCGATTCGAGACTACGTCAATAACATTTGGAAATTAGAAGCGGTATCGCGCTAATTGAACCAGACAAAGCCAAGGCCTAGCGCCTTGGCTCTACTCTTTATAACGATTTAATAACCCTACATTTTGAAGGTATAAGCAGTCCTTCGGAGAGAGCGATGAAACAAGATAACGCATTAAAACAAGTCGCTGAAATGGCGAGAATTGCCGACAGCTACGTAAGCGCGTGGGGAGATGAAGCAAAAGTTGCTGATGAAACAATTCGTCGACTACTCGCTTCTTTAGGCTATGACACAACCAATGATGAAACTCTTCTAAAATCAGCGGAGAAAAAGCACAAGCAAGAGGTGCTCGCTTCTGTTCAGGTAGTCCGTGATGGAGAGCCAATTGAAGTGGTGCTCAATCTTGGTGCGAGTGCTCGCGAAAGTGAGTTCAGCTGGCGTCTCGATACAGAGCAAGGAGAGGTACTTGAAGGCTATCTTCAATCGCAAATCGTTCGTGATGAGCGCAAAGAGGGTGGCCCTTTAGTGTTTGCATTACCAAGTGATATTGCTTGGGGTTATCACAAACTGACGATTTCTCGTAAACGTCGTAAAGCGCCTTATGAAATGACGCTAATTGTGACGCCAAAAGCATGTTACAAGCAGGATGCTATCGTCGATGGTAAGAAAATGTGGGGCCCAAGTGTCCAGCTTTATACGCTACGCACTCAGCATAACTGGGGTATTGGTGATCTCGGGGATCTGAAACAGTTAGTGGCAGATATCGCTTCCCGCGGTGGTGATTTTGTTGGTCTTAACCCTATTCATTCACTGTTCCCTGCCAACCCAGAAGGCGCGAGCCCATACAGCCCTTCATCGCGTCGTTGGTTGAACATTCTCTACATTGATGTGAGCTCAGTACCTGAGTTTTCGCTTAGCATTGAAGCGCAGCAAAAAGTGGGCAGTGCGGAGTTCCAGCAACGTCTACAAAAAGCACGTGAATCTCACTGGGTGAATTACAGCGAAGTCGCGGATCTCAAAATGAGTGTGCTACCGCAGCTGTTTACTGAGTTTAAAAAGCGTCATCTGGATAAAAATAGCGAACGTGCACAGGCTTTCTTAGCGTTCGTCGAAGAAGGTGGCGAAAGCCTAATTCACCAAGCTGCGTTTGATGCTCTGCATGCGCAACTGCATGCGAAAGATTCAAACATCTGGGGCTGGCCAGTATTCCCGGAAGAGTTGCGTAAGTTTGAAAACCGCGCGGTTCAGGATTTTATCGAGCAAAACAAAGATCAAGTACATCTTTACATGTACCTGCAATGGGTGGCTGATATCCAAATTAAAGAGGCGCAGGCTCTAGCAGAAGAGAAAGGCATGTCTGTTGGCTTGTACCGTGACCTTGCCGTCGGTGTTGCGGATTCTGGTTCAGAAACATGGGCAGATGAAGGTAGCCTAGTCATGGATGCGAGCATTGGTGCTCCACCAGATATTCTTGGTCCTTTGGGTCAGAACTGGGGTCTACCACCGCTTAACCCGCAAGTGCTGCAGGCGACAGGCTATGATGCCTACATCAAGTTACTGCGCGCTAACATGAAGCATTGTGGTGCACTGCGTATTGACCATGTATTAGGTTTACTGCGTTTGTGGTGGATCCCTAAAGGTGAATCTGCGACTCAGGGTGCTTACATCTACTACCCAGTAGAAGATATGTTGGCAATTCTTGCTCTGGAATCACACCGTCACCAATGTAGTGTGATTGGTGAAGACTTAGGTACTGTGCCGGATGAGATTGTTGATATTCTGCGTGACGCAGGTGTTCACTCATACAAGGTATTCTTCTTCGAAACGTCAGAAGAAGATGGCGGCTTTATCTCTCCGGCACACTACGCTGAACAGTCTATGTCTGCTCTGTGTACGCACGATATGCCGACCCTACGTGGTTTCTGGCATTGTGATGACCTGAAAATGGGTCAAGAGCTTGGTCTGTACCCTGATGCTAAGCAACTAGAGGGTCTGTTCGCAAGCCGTCTGGAATGTAAACAAGGTATCCTAGATTCCGTTGCATGGCACGGTTACTTGCCTGAAGGCGTTGGTCGCGATGCTCAGTACGTACCTATGGATTCCTACCTAGCGGAAGCACTGCAACTGCACGTTGCTGCGGGATCTTCGACCCTGCTGAGTATTCAGTTGGAAGATTGGCTGGAAATGGACAAGCCAGTTAACATTCCAGGCACGGTTGACGAGTACCCGAACTGGCGTCGTAAGCTGTCGATGAACCTTGATGAGGTTTTTGCTCATGAAGGGGTAAATCGTATTGCTCATAAGCTCACCGAAGTTCGCGCTAAAGTGAGTAAATAAAACGGATTTACAAGGTGTACATGGAAAATTTTTCGGTCAGGTCACTCTATGTAAACGCCGAATTCGCTACACTGTTGTAACGCTAATTAAGCCCGCTACCTAGCGGGCTTTTTGGGTCATAGAACCCCTTTATATTTCAGCCAAACTCATTTGAATAAAGAAAGTTAGGTTAGGGAGAGAATAACTTGAAAACGACAACGTTAGATAAGGCGACAAAGATATATAACCAACTTTCACATGCGACATTTTCTGACCCTTTTTCTTTCATCGGCCCATTTTTAAGTGGTGAACAAGAGGCATTGCGTGTTTGGATGCCAGGTGCGGACAAAGTTGAGTTAGTTATTGATGATCAACGTATCGAACTTGAACGTGAGGACGCTTCGGGCTTTATCCTCAAACAAAACAAAGATCTACGCTTTAGCCACTATCTATTAGCCGTTGATTGGAATGGAACCGAACAACTGATTGACGACCCATATCAATACCACACGATTTACGCAGAGTATGACGATCTGCATACACCAAAAGAGATGTACAAGCACATGGGTGCTCAATTCATCACTTTGGAACGAGATGGTAAACAGATCTCCGGTATCCGCTTTCTGGTTTATGCACCGCATGCGTCAGCGTGTAGCTTAGTCGGTGAGTTCAACCAGTGGGATGGTCGTCGCACGCCAATGCAGCGTCTCGATTATGGTATCTGGGGTATCTTCATTCCAAACCTCGCTGAAGGCACACAGTACAAGTTCGAATTAAAAGGTCCTAATGGTGAAGGCTTACCGCATAAAGCGGACCCTTGGGGCGCATACTCTGAGCAATATCCATCGTTTGCTTCTGTGACTTATGATCACAACCGTTATCAGTGGAATGATAAAACATGGCAAGAGCGAGAAGTTACACAGAAACGTAAGCAGGCGCTCTCATTTTATGAGCTACACGCAGGTTCTTGGCGCCGCAATGCCGATGGTGATTTCCTTAACTATCGCGAACTGGCGGATCAGTTAATTCCTTATTTAGTCGATATGGGCTATACACACGTTGAACTGATGCCGGTTTCTGAGCACCCATTCTATGGTTCTTGGGGCTATCAGCCGGTTGGCCTGTTTGCGCCAACCAGCCGTTATGGTTCGCCAGACGACTTCAAATACTTTGTTGATCAATGCCATCAGTCGGGTCTTGGCGTGGTACTCGACTGGGTTCCTGCGCACTTCCCATCGGATGACCATGGCTTGGCGAACTTTGATGGCACGCCACTGTTCCATGATCCAGACCCGCGTCGTGGTTGGCATCAGGATTGGAACTCGTACATCTACGATCTTGGTCGTGAGCATGTTCGCCGCTTCCTCGTGTCTAACGCGCTTTACTGGTTTGAGCAATTCCATATTGATGGTATTCGCGTTGATGCGGTGGCTTCAATGCTATATCTCGACTACTCGCGCAGTCACGATCAATGGATTCCAAATGTCGATGGTGGTAACGAAAACTACGATGCTATCGCAACCCTTAAGTGGATGAACGAAGAAGTTTACAAACACTTCCCGAATGCCATGACCATTGCTGAAGAATCGACCGCTTTCCCTGGTGTTTCTGCGCCAACCTTTATGGGCGGATTGGGCTTTGGCTTTAAGTGGAATATGGGCTGGATGCATGACTCGTTATCATACATTCAGGAGGATCCTGTTCATCGCAAATACCATCACGATACCATCACTTTCCCATTAGTTTACGCTCATAGTGAAAATTACGTTCTGTCTCTGTCACATGATGAAGTGGTTTACGGTAAAGGCTCTATTCACAACAAGATGCCGGGGGATGAGTGGCAGCAAACAGCAAACTTGCGCGCTTACCTCGGCTACATGTATGCACAACCTGGTAAGAAGCTCAACTTTATGGGCGCTGAGATTGGTCAGACTGCGGAATGGAATCATGATGATCAGCTACAGTGGTTCTTACTTGAATTTGAACGTCACCAAGGTGTGCAGAGCCTAACCAGAGATCTTAATAAGCTTTACGCAAGTGAAAGAGCGATGCACGAACTCGACTGCGAACCGCGCGGTTTTGAGTGGCGTCTACAAGATGCGGCAGAAGCCTCGATTTTGGCTCATGAACGTTTGAGTGACAACGGTGAGAGAATTTTGGTGATCACCAACTTCACACCTGTTCCTCACGACAATTTCAGGCTAGGCGTACCTTTGGCAGGCGAATATGAATTGCTGCTCAATACGGACAGTGCTAAATATCATGGTAGCGATTATTCAGTTGCACAACAGGTAACGACCGAGGCAGTAGAAAGTGAAGGATTGGCACAATCTATTTCACTGCGTCTGCCTCCACTAGCGACCGTATTCTATAAGTTTAAATAGCTAAATAATAAGTAACACAAGGGTCAGCTTCCATCGCTGGCCCTTTTTATTGGCTAAGATCAGGCTTTGAATCGTCTTGATAGTTTGGTAACTGCTGCTTGAGACCCTTAAAAGTATTGCGAGCGCTCTCTTTAGCCAATTTGTTGATTAGCCAGTTAGGCAGAGCACCGCCAGGATTAGCAAATGCGGTGTACTCTATTAACGTCATTCCGTTGGTTAGCTTTTGCAGTGTCCAAGTCGCTTTCACTGCGGTAATACGGATGTAACCATCTTGTTCGGGCAAACTTGCGGGAGGGGCATCTTTGATATTTAGCGTAAAGCCTATCTCATCCACGGAGTATTTTGAGTAAGTCACCATATCGCGATCTTTGGCGGGCCAGGGAGCGGAAAACTGGGTGTAGACAATGTTTTCGTTTGGTGAGATTTGCCTTACAACGCGGCTGTGACTGACGTTATCAATCCAGTTGGGCACATTCTCCGTGTCTTCTAACAGGGTGACAAAAGCCCCATAACTGGTTGGCGCAAACATACGTGCGCGAATTTCTACCAGTCCATCACTATGATGGCGGGAGAAGATGGTGATTCCGTCTTTGTCACCTTCAAATTGCCAATGGGTTGATGCTTGGCAATAACCGATACCTGATAGTATCAACAGGGCATAAATGAGGCTTTTCCTTAAGCTTGTCATAACCTTACTCAACGATTAATTTGTGATTTAATTCAAGCATACTTACAGTACAGAGCAAAGTCTCCCTATTAGGAAAGGAGACAATTGGCATCCAAGGGTCGAACGGTTAGTGCTGCACGCGTCCGCGCAGGGATTTCGTTTGTGATTTAATTCCCTTACTCTTGAGCCTGCGCTCTTTAGATGCTCTGGTTGGCTTGGTTTCGCGGCGTTTTTTCTGCACCACCATCGCAGAACGGATAAGCTCCGCTAAGCGATTGAGCGCATCCTCTTTGTTCTGCTCTTGGGTTCGAAATTGCTGCGCCTTGATGGTGATAACCCCCTCTTTAGATAGACGGGAATCTTTGAGGGCGAGTAGACGCTCTTTGTAGATAGCTGGCAGAGTAGAATGCTTCACGTCGAACTGAAGATGAATCGCAGAGGACACTTTATTCACGTTCTGACCGCCTGAACCTTGCGCTCGTATAGCGGTCAGTTGGATCTCCCAGGATTGAAGGGTAACGGTATTAGAAATCTTCAGCATTAGGGCTTACGACAAAAACAGACACCGACCTATTTTAGCCTTACTGAAACTCTTCGCCATGGTTTTCGAGTTTCTTATGGCCACACTCCTGACAGACTACATAGCGATCAATCAATTCTAGAGAAGCCAGCGCACCACCGACGGCAGCACCACTAACAAATCCAGAAAGAAAGGCCTTAAATTGTTCCTTTTTGCTTTTACCGTACTTCGACGGTTTCTGCTTTATCAGTTCTTTGTGCTCGGTCTCTTTGGCACATTTTTCACACCATTGGATAGTCATATTATCACCTTATCACCTTATCACTGTCTTGCTGCCAACTGACGAAAATGCCAACGATTACCAGTCTAATGTGAGTGAGTTCATATGTCATCATTGATAAATGGTAATTTATGATTGTAGTGCCGAGTCGCTAGCGGCAGCGATGGTAGACAACTTATGTGGCAATATTTGTTTGGATTCCGAACTGGGTAAGGGGACCACGTTTACAGTCACCCTACCTGTTAGCTCATGAGTGAGAAAATGAGCATTATAGCCTTAGCCAAGGTAGTGGAGAGTGATAACTGCGCTAGATTTAGAAGGGAACTTGTAACGGTTAGGTGACAGTATGCAAATGAATCCGGTTGGTTGGTTTGAAATCTATGTGAATGATATGCCGCGAGCGAAAGCTTTTTATGAAGCAGTACTTGAAACCTCATTGGAGCATCTCGAAGATGTCGCCAATATGGGGGTCGAGATGTGGCTGTTTCCCTCTGATATGGAGCAGTATGGAGCATCTGGTGCGTTGGCGAAAATGGAAGGCGTCGTAGCGGGTGGCAACAGTACTATGGTCTATTTCTCATGTCAGGATTGTGCGGTCGAGGAATCTCGTGTTGAACAAGCGGGTGGCAAGGTAATGAATAGCAAATTTTCCATCGGCCCGCATGGATACATTGCCATAGTGGCTGACACGGAAGGCAATATGATTGGCCTCCACTCAATGAGCTAAAAAAACGCCCCCGATGTGAGTCGGGGGCGTTAATTTTAGTTGATAGTTGCCGCGGTTTGATGACCCATAGCAATGAGCGTATCGAGGATCTTTTCACCATCGGCACGCAGTCCGTTGTGCTCGTACTCGTTGGTAATCCACGCTTGTGAATTTGGAATCTTTGCCAAGGTTTCACGACTAATGTCCATTTCGACGAACATATCATCAGCGTATACCGCGCAGCTCACAGGTACTTTGTTATTGGCAAGCACATCCGCATGGTACAAGGGGGCCCAATCCTGTTTTGCTGCCAGTTGTTCTGCTGCTTGTTTGAGTGGTTTCAGGCAGTGGTATTGGTCGAACATCCACGGAAACACCATCTCGCCGGTAAAGTAGAATGGTTTACCTTTCGCGTAGTTAAACTCATCACGAGTTTGGCGAATACGATGGGCACTCCAGTTTGAAGCAAAGCCCTGACAGTAGATCGACTCATGCAAGATGGCGTAGATAGGATTGGTCTGGAAACCTTGTTCCATCAACATATTATTTAGGAACTCGTAACGAAGTTGTGGTTTGCCATTCACCTCAATCAAAGCATTTTCGAGCGCATAGTAAGTTGGCAGGAAGGTATCACTCATGCCGAAGTTGATACCAATCTGCTGAAATTGCTCAACCGTGAAACGCTGCCCGTTGGGCAGAAACTCATCGTTCTCAAGCAGATGGTCGGCAATCTGCTTACACAGTTGCTGCGCTTGCGGAAACTGTTTGAAGAAAGCTTGGTTCTTTTCCATCGTACGCTTGAACGTGGCCTGATACACCTCGTCAGGATGACGGTGAATAGATGGCACACCTCCAGTGATGTAGCTACGAGAAAGGCTTTCAGGGAACAGTGACAGGTAAGTAAGTGAACAAAAACCACCAAAGCTCTGACCGAGAATCGCCCACTGGTTAATACCAAACTGTTGACGAATAAATTCCGCGTCACGAACGATATTGTCTGCACGGAAATGACTTAGGTACTCAGCTTGCTGCTCTGCCGAGAACGGAGCCAGAGTTTGATGGGTGATCACAGAACTATTGCCGGTACCGCGTTGATCGAGGAGTAACACTCGGTACTCTTGTAGGGCACGTTTTACCCAGCCATTGTGACCATTCTGGCGTGGAGACGGGAACCCCGGTCCACCCTGAAAATAGACCAGCCAAGGCTTAGTGCTGTCGCCATCGGCGACCAGTGATAGTTCACGAGCAAAGATTTCAATTGTCCCTTGTGCGCTGTCTGCGTAGTTTAAGGGTACTTGGAAATAGTGCGGAATGTATTTAACACCAGCATCAATAAATGGGTGAGCTTTCATAATTATTATCAGGACTTCCGTGACTTGTGGATGGCGTATCTTATCCTGATGCGGAACAGATACCAATCGCTGTTTGATGAGTGAGGCATGTGTTCAGTGTCAGCTAGCCGCCAGTGTCTAGCTGTACTCATTCAAATTTTTCAAACAAGCTGTTCGCTTCTGCCCTCTGTATGAAAGGCATATCGCTCTCTAAACTACACCTATCAAGTTATCGGGAGGCGATCATGGCGAATCGAGTAATCAAGCAAATTATCCGCACTCATGCGACATCTGATGGTGATGGTGTGAAAATCCAACGTGTCGCTGGGTTTAACAATACACAATTTTCACCATTTTTGATGGTCGATGAGTTGAAATCGGATCAACGTAAAGACTATGTCGGTGGATTTCCTCCACACCCACACCGTGGCATTGAAACCCTAACCTATATGCTCAAAGGCCACTTTCAGCATCGTGATCATATGGGAAATGTTGGTGAACTTCGCAGTGGTGGTGCGCAATGGATGGCGGCGGGTCGTGGCGTTATCCATAGCGAGATGCCCATTATGGAAGAGGGCGATTTGCACGGTTTTCAAATTTGGATTAACCAGCCTGCCCGAGACAAAATGAAACCCGCGCAATATTTTGACTTCCAACCAGAAACCATCACTGAACATAGCGGTGATGAACTTGGATTGCTGCGGGTATTAGCTGGAACCTTAATTGCCAATGGTGAGATGTTAACGGGGCCGCTAGACAGAACAGGGGTGGAACTGAGTGTTTCTGATTGGCGTTCTGAGCAAGGACAGCAACTTTCAATTGAGGTGCCAGAACACTTTAACATGATGGTTCTTAGCTATCAGGGCTCTGTCGCTATTGATGGTCAGGTAGTCAATCAAGGTGAACTCGCTCTGTTGAGCAAGGGGGACAAGGTGTCTCTGACCAACCTCGCATCGGGTGGGGTACTGATCTTTTCTGGTCAACCGATCGATGAGCCTGTTGTTCATTATGGGCCTTTTGTCATGAACAGCATGGCTGAAATTGAGCAAACCATTCGTGATTATAACGCTGGTGTGTTTGAAACCTATTAACTGAACCTTTGTGACCGCCATTCGGTCACTGAGTAGCAAAACGAACTATCCACTGCCAGTTCTTTTTGTCTTGCCACACCTTAGGGTGTGGCTTTTTTCATTTTTCCGAATGGGTTGTCGAACTTAGGCTATTGAGCATGTCTGAGATTGATATAGTTTCACTTTGCTGCTTTGTCATACAAAACTTTTCACATTATCAAACTCACCCTTCTACTTTAATTAATTATATTTTCATAGAGTTAAATTGAGGCTTGTATTATTACCCGTTAAAACATAAGAAATTCATGGTTCAGCCGCACAAACTACTCATTTTGCTGCTACCGTTATATTCATAAAGTAAATCCAATTAGCTTATAACCGTTTGGTTTCAATGGTTTTGTTAATGGGATAATAATAAATTTAATTGGTTAGGGAATATCAGTATGTTAAGTAGGAAACTAAAAGATGTATCTATTGCTGTTAGAGCTTGGTCGATACTTGGTTTATTTGCGATAGGTTTATTCGCTAATACTTTTATTAATATAGATACATCTCGTGATCATATGCGCGAAAACTACGAGCGAGGAGTTGAAACCTTAGTTCAAAGTGCTGTAAGCGTTATCAAACATTACCAACAACAAAGCGAGACTGGCGCATTGAGCACAGAGGAGGCTCAGGCTCGTGCTTTGGAAACCATTTCTGCGATGCGATTTGATGGTGGGAACTATATCTTCGTCGGAGACCGGGATGGTTATCAACTGGCGACCGGAGTTTTGTCTCTTCTCGGTAAGAACATCATGGAACTTCAAGATAGTACCGGCGCCTACTTCGTCAAAGAGATGTATCAAACAGCTCAAAATGGTGGAGGTTTTGTCGACTATCGGTGGAAAAATCCAGATAGCGAGACTCTTGCGCCAAAAACAAGTTATGCGGTGATGGTTGAACCATGGGGGTGGATGGTTGGATCTGGGGTTAATATGGTCGCCTTGCAAGCGGTGACTTATCGAGCCGAGGTAACTTCAATCAGTTACGCGATCAGTATTTTAGTCGTGTTATCACTTGTGGTTGGCTATTTCATTAAAACCATTACTTCACCTTTAAAGCGTACTTTACGAGCAATGAAAACCCTCTCTCAGGGGGAGGGGAATCTAACACAACGCCTACCCGAAGAAGGCAGCAAAGAACTGATTCATTTGGCACGTTATTTCAACCAGTTCGTTGCCTCAATTCAATCGATTATGCTCAATATTAGTGATGCGGGAACACAAGTATCGAAATCAGCCACTCAATTGGCTGACTCGGTACACCATATTGATGACAACTTGATTCAACAGCAAAATGATGTAGATATGTTGGCGACAGCGATGACAGAAATGCTCGCTACCGTTGAAGAAGTGGCAGGAAGAACGGCCGAAGCGAACGAAGCCAGTCGATTTGCAGCCAAAGAAACACAAAACAGCCATACCATCATTAAAAACAATGTCACCGAGGCGAATGAGCTAGCGGAACAAATCGTCTCGGCCGCCCAAGTTGTGCAGAAACTCGCTACCGACGCGCGTAATGTTGATACGGTTCTTGAAGTGATTCGTGGTGTCGCGGAGCAGACCAATCTGTTGGCACTCAATGCGGCGATTGAGGCAGCGCGCGCTGGTGAGCAAGGTCGTGGCTTTGCCGTGGTTGCTGATGAGGTGAGAACGCTGTCGCAGCGTACGCAAGAGTCTACTCTGGAGATTCAAAATATTATAGAGAAGCTACAAGCGGGCGCTGAAAATGTCGTAGTGATAATGAATCAGGGTACAGACAAAGCGAATAAGGCTTCGGCGTTATCCACTCAAGCCGGACAAACGCTCGACAAGATTAACCAAGAGGTTCATACCATTGAAGAGATGGCGCAACATATTGCGACCGCCGCAGAGCAACAAACGGCAACGGTCAATGATATTAACCGAAATGTGATCAGTTTAAGTGACATGGCGGTTTCGGTGTCGAGCGAGTCTGCGCAAATGGCGAGTTCAGGTCAAGAGCTTAGACATGTTTCTGAAAATCTCATGAATATGATCAACCGCTTTAAGCTGGCGTAGCACCTAATGAATTAAGGCGTTTGGCTGAACTCTTGATGATGGAAAGTCAGCTAATCGCCTCTCATCTCGATATCCGTTTTACCGCAATTATTCTGACAATTATGCTGAATTGAAATGCACAGGGCTTAACATCTTGCGTGATTTGATGTGTTAACTCATTGATTTTGTTTGATATAAAATTAAATGAAGAAATACATATCTATTATGTGCACATAGTGTATAGTGTCGTCAGCTCAAACGGTGAGCTATTAATAATATATTTAGTTCAAGATCTTCTCAGTTTTTCGATTAAATTCGTCATATCTATCCTGCGATACCTTTTTCTTCATTCCTTATTTAGTAGCTTTCTTTATAATTCATTCAATGTATCGAGATATATTATGTCAAATAAAACAACTGGCTCAGTTAAATGGTTTAACGAAACTAAAGGCTTTGGATTTATCGCTCCTGACAACGGTGGCGCTGATCTATTCGTTCATTTCAAATCAATTGTTAGCGAAGGCTTCAAAACACTAGCTGAAGGTCAAAAGGTATCTTTTGATGTTGAGCAAGGTAGCAAAGGCCCACAAGCTGGTAATGTTACTTTAGTGTAATTTCTTTCTAAAAGATCTCCCTCTTAGTGGAGATCTTTTTTCTTCAAATTCAATAAGGAGTCAGATGACTCGAAAAAATAATCGCAAGACATATTGGTATTATGTTCTTCGTGAACAGAGAACAATCAAAGGACATAAACCTAATTGTTCGTTATAAAATTTTGTCTTCATCATGGTGAGATTTCTTGGTCTTCTCCCATACATCAGTTGAACAGCGATGTACTAAAACGTCATATTCTTCCTAGATTAAATACTAGCGATTTTGACCTGAGTTTTTCGTTTTGTGAACTTGAAAGTTCTGGTCAAATTAAAGATTCGTACGGGAAGGTTTTGGGCGATTTTTATATCCAAAATAGAGAAGGAGATTGAGAATTGAAAAAGCCAGCGAAGGGTACTACCCCCAAACCGGACAAAGGTAAAAACACTGGTTCGGATGAAAGTTCTAACAATATTCATAAGATCAGAAAAAGAATTGAAAACATATTGCTAGAACGAGAAGAGAAAAAACTTTGGGATCTATAAGGTAAGAAGATATATGAGAAAACCTGTTAAAAAATCAAGCAAAAAAGCACAGAAAAATAACTTCGAAGAACGATTTGCTGCAATGGTAAAAGAGTATCAAGAAGCGAAAGAAGTTCTCGAGTCTATGACGGAAGGTTCTTCGGAGTATCTTACTCATAAAAAATTATGTGATAAGTTATTTGCAAATGCTGAGCGATATATTAATAAAAATTAATCGCTTAAAATGGGTTGATTGTATTCTCACTAAGCCTGCGTCTTAGTCGTTCACAATAGTTAACTTCATCTATGTTTATCGAATCTTGATAATCATTGACTTACTCTTGTCCACAAATCACTTACGCGGCGACAATGACCTGTGTTCGCCTAACATAACCGCCATTGCCAGTTAACGTGTCAGTGGTTTCTCATTCAGCTACATCCAGTAGGCCCTTTAGTTTCTTTAGATACTGCAATATCGTTCAATAACTCTCTGGTGCGATTGGTTACCTTGGACAGGTAATAGAGGAGAACACCATGAATAGTATATTGATCGCGATGCTCGCTTTTGCCTTTGTTGGGGCCGCCACACCGGGGCCAGTAAATCTTTTGGCGACAACCACGGCTGTTCAAAGAGGAAGCAGGGAAGCGTTCAAATTGGTCGTCAGCGCGTCATTGGCTTACGCGCTGGTCGTGTTTTTGTCTGGCAGCGTGATGCACCTCCTAGTCGAGGTGATGCCAGTACTGGAAGTCGGACTGCGTTGGGTGGGAAGCTTTTTCTTGTTGTATCTTGCCTATCAGATATTTACTGCACCTGTGAGTCATTTGACTTGCACTGAGGCGAGTAGCTCTGGCTGGTGGCTTGGGGCCGTCACCCAAATACTCAACCCTAAAGCGTGGCTGGTTGCGATGTCTGGCGTCAGTTTATATGTCGTCGGTCAGGTAGATCAGCAGCAGTGGTTATGGGCGTTTACTACCGTCTCTTTAGTGTGCTGTTTAGCGGGTGTAGGGCTGTGGGCTCTGACCGGCAGTGCTTTTGCTCGCTATTTATCGCAACCTAACAGACAACGCATTTTTAATCGTACTATGGCGATTATTCTAGGTGCATCTGTTAGCATGATTTGGTATTAGGAGCGCAAAGGAGCTGCGCATGAAGATAGATAAAAGTGCCAACTTCAAACAGAGCACGGTATTACCTTGGATTGAGTTACGTATCGCTAACCAAAGCACCGCCTGTTATGAAGCGCATTCTCATGATGAGTTTTCATTTGGCATCATTCAGCAAGGGCGTGCGGATTATCGTAATCATCAAACAACTCACCACATTGGTAAAGGTGACATTGTGACCATCAATCCGGCCGATGTTCACTCGTGCAACCCCGAAGCTGGCACCTGGTCCTACAGTATGTTGTTTGTTGATACCAAACAGATGGGAAAGGTTCAGCAAGAGATCCTAGGCCATCACCGGAGTGGTTACAGCGATGATTATACTCCTTTTTGTCATCCACTTGAGCGTGAGCCTCGTATTAAGCAAAGCTACTTAGCCCTGTTTAATGACCTTCAACGGGAAGCGAGTCAGCTTCAGGTTGAGTCGCGTCTGTATGATTTCGTTGCAACTGCATTTGGTACAAGCCTGATCCACAATAAGCAATCACCCTCATTACAGCTAAAACGTGTTCAAGAGAAGTTACTTGATGATGTTTCTTATTCACATCAGTTGGAGCAATTGGCTCAAGAAGCACAGATGAGTCGATACCAGTTACTAAGAGCGTTTAAACATCATTTTGGCCTGTCACCACACGCTTACCTGATGGATGAGAAGATCAAACGCGCTAAGGTGATGCTTAAATCTGGGCAAGAGATTGCGGACGTCGCTTTAGAGCTCGGCTTCTCCGATCAAGCCCATTTCCAACGCCAGTTTAAGAAGAAGATAGCGGTCACGCCGAAGTTTTATCAGTCGCATTTTTTCGATTGAGTGCTGGTGAAGATGCTAAGCAATGCGCGCTGCGCAAGTAGAAAACGTGCCCGTTCTGTTTTAGAAGGATCGGGATTGACCATGCCTGCCATATCTTCACTCATAATTCCCTCAACTTGCCGAACTCACGTTGAATGTGAAAATGTGCTCCTCTTTCAAGAACATCATTGCTTCCTGAAGGGTAGGGAAGAGCGCTAACTCCTTGCCATGCGATAGCAGATAGATGGCCTCACAGTGTGCCGGGCTAAACACCGAAATCGCCCAGCCTAAGAAGTCACCCTTGGTATCAGACTTAATGAACACGCAGGGAGGGTGGTGAACCACACTGTCTAATGCGCGAGCAACAGCGCAGAAATCCTTGGCAACCAAGCCTCGCTCGCTGGAATGTATTTTTGAAACTTTCATACCGCTGTAAGCTCCTGTGCATCCATTACAATGTAACTGCCAGCCTGTTCAACTGCCGACTCTAACGAGTCAAACTCGCCAAGCGGAGTGACTTTGGGTTCAAAGGTCTGGCTGTGGCGCTTGAGGGCGACATCACCAAATAAACGAAGGGCGAAATCTCCCCTGCGAGAATGGAGTTGTTTAGAGCGCGTTTAATGAAGCTTTTTGCCTCGCTACTTGGCGCAATATGAGCGGTAACTAGGTCAAGCTTGCGCAGCATATTTGCTCGTAGGCGATAGGTGTTGGCTATCTCTGTGAGCTCATTGCGGTGACGTTGGCGAAACAAGCTGCATGTCTTGTTGTACTTATGTTGTACATCCGCCAAAAAGACGTACATTGTTTGGTTTGCTTCTATATCAGATACTCTCTACAACGCGTAAGGGTTCAGTTAGCCGAGCTGAACCATCGCTTCGCGGGCGGCGATTACCGTCACCGCCACCATATTGATCAGCGTCTTTTCTCTAGGGGGCGCTACCGTGACATACGGACAAGCTATGGTGGTTATGAATGGTTGGTTCATAGTTCGTCCCTCTTACTAAATGGAGCGGCATCATTCATTGCTTCCTTACCAAGCTCTTTCTTTACTTCTTTAAGGCGTTTTTTACGTTTATTGCGTCGGACTTGCCTTTGATTTTGATGGAGCCATTGCCACTTCTGGACAATCTGCATCTCTTCATCGGAAAGTTTGCCTTGAATAGTGAACTCATGCTTGGCAGCGCGAATACGTAAATCAATCAGATCAGCGAGGTCATCAAGGTGAACCATAAACGGGCTGCGTTTGTGATCTTCCATTCGGAAAGTGGGAATTGGTAAAGACTGGCTGTTTGCTTTGCCATTGGCGGTTTCGGCGTTGATATGGAAGAACTCTTCGCAAATATCGCCCAACGCTACAATCGGTGTGCCAAAACGAGCATGGAGTGCATATTTTGTATTCATAATCAGTGCCCTACATCACTACACGCCGAGACGAGCATGTGATACATTGGTGAATCGGTGTTAATCGGTCTAAAACCACATTAAGAATTGCTGTTTATGTGGATTTTCTCGAATTATCTAGAGTTTTCTCGGATTTTGTTGGAATGATAGATCGGAATAATAAGATTGGTCAATGTTTGTTTTAAGGGTTTTTCGTGCGCGAATGGTTTAAAACTTCGGATTTACAGGGAATAGCTGGGTTTCCAACGACCCCTCAAGGTTTCAGTCAAAAAGCTAAAAAAGCTGATTGGATATCCCGCAGAGCTAGCGGAAGAGGCGCTGGGCTTGAATATCACATCTCAAATTTTGATGAAGAAGTGATTGCTGAACTACGCGCAAAGTATGGTGATGACGTTATTCCTGATAATGTGACGGAAATCGCAAACGTAAAAACCGTGAATGCCGTCTCTCAAATTGAAAATATGTGTGCTGTTCCCGTCTATAACGTCTATGCAGCTTGCGGTTTTAGCACATTGAACGATGCTGAGTTTCAACTTCGCACTGAGTTCCTACCATGTGAATGGCTAAAGCGTTTCGGATTAACAGAAGAAACCGCCAGAATCATTATCTGTCACGGCGACTCAATGGACGATACCTTAAGTGATGGCGATGAGGTTCTTGTCGATATTCGAAGATTAGAACACCCAGTTAAGCACGGCGTGTACGTCGTTCGTATCGGTAAACATGTCTACATTAAACGTCTGAAGTACAACATTATGGCAGAAGGCTATGAAGTCATCTCAGACAACAAAGAAGAATATGATTCTTTCATCGTGAACGAGGACAAACTCAACGAGTTCGCGGTGATAGGAAAAGTCGTCACAACCGTCATGAAGGCGGTGGTGTAGGGTTTGATAAAGCCACCTGTTAAGCATGTGGCTTTTTTGTTTAACTTAGGAAACTGCACATCAATACTAAATTTTAAGTGCCTTATTCAAGGCTTGTCTGTTTTGATGTTATCGCGTGACCCGTATTGCTAAGTTCACTCTGATTTCTTTTGGACAAAGTGTGTTGGTTACTTTACTAAAGTAACAATCAACTCACTACCTTTTGTGCATCTGAGATTTTCTCTAATACAAGAAAAAATGTATAATTACAGCCACTTAAATTACAAATCAATCCACTGATATGCCGAATAAAAATATTTGTTTAGAATGTATAGGAAACACCTACCTTTACAGCCAAATGGAAAAAAATAACGACGAGTTATGTAGCTATTGTGGAGAGTCTTTTCCGTGCATGACTTTCGAGGAGCTTCTAGATGCTGTTAAGACTGTCTTTATCCAGTATTACTGTATCACGCCTTCTGAGCCTGAAGCTTGGGAGTCTGCCTACATGAATGACAAAGAGTATGATGGGGATGGTTGGTTCCGTGATGGAATGAACTTATCCACTACACTCGGCGATTTGTTAGAATGTCCAGAAGAATTAATTTCGGATTTGTGTAACGCATTAGATATCAACGAAATATGGGAAATTGAGGGCTTTAACGAATACGATGATGAGCCACATTTTGATATGTCTATTAATCGAGATCATAATTGGGAAGACAAATGGCATGATCTGGAGCAGTCAATCAAAAATGAAAGCCGTTTTTTCAATCAAGAAGTGGAAGAAACATTAGATACAGTATTTGCTGGATTAGATTGTTTAAAGACTAATACTGGAAAACCGGTGGTTGTGTATGCAGGTCCGCAAAGTGAGCATATTCAAAGCTTATTTAGAGCCCGCGTTCATAGTAGTGAAGATTCATTAAAAGGAACTTTAGCGTCTCCAGAAATAGAGCTGGGTCCGCCACCTGGTAATTTAGCCAGTGCCGGGCGAATGAATCCGCGTGGAATTTCCGTATTCTATGGTGCTCTAGAACAGCAAACAGCAATTACAGAAGTCAGACCACATGTTGGTAGTTTCGTCGTTGTTGGAAAGTTTGACCTTATAAAACAACTTCGACTTGTAGATTTGTCCGCCTTACAAGAAGTTACTAGTGACCGCACTGATCTATTTGATCCAAAAACATACCACTTGGAGCAACAAGCCATCTTCTTAGAGCGGTTGAGTAAAAAGATTTCGAAGCCTATACATCCTCACGAAGCTGAAATAGAGTATATTACAACGCAAGTTATAGCAGAATATCTATCAAAGTCGTTCGACGGCTTAATTTTCCGTTCCGCCCAAAAATCTGATAAACAACATAATGTAGTTTTGTTTCATTCTTCATCTAGGGTTAAGCCAGTTTCTAGAAAGACAGATGAAGAGGTAGATATACATCTATATCAGCCACTTATGTATGGTGAGTCAACTCTCTCTCCTAGGGTTGTAACATGGAAAGTTAAACCATCAGATTCAGCTTCCCAAAGACAAAAGAAACTACCTTACTTGTATGATGATACAGACCTAGGCAATTTCACTGATACTCGCGAGAGCACGCTGGAACTCGATAAAAACAACCTTTTTGTCACTGAAATTCAAGGCATTGAATATGAATATAGTGAAGCGAAAGTAGACCATAGTTTTTATGATAAAAGTCAGCTTGAGTTCTAATCGAGCTCTTAGAATGTCAGCCCCTTTAGCCAATGGCTAAAGATTTGCAAAAATGCCTTTCAAGTCAGCAACCGTTGTTGAGTTGTTTACTTTAGCTACCATGACACCTTTGAAACTATCCTTTCTAATTTCAATAGTGTCATCACCATGCTCATAACGGAAAGCATACCTCTGTGAATTAGTCGTAAACCATAAAATATTTCCAGTGGCGCCTTTACTTCCCCTAACCTGAATGTCGGAATTATCATCCATTTTCAAGACAATTAAACCAAGTAGCGGATAAATCACTTCGCTTACATTAGGAGCATGGTGCTCTGACCGTTCAACAACACCAAAAAAATACTCTTTCAGCAATTCAACCTGATTAACCTTTACTGCCATAATTCCTCCAAGCTTACGTATTAGCCAAGTGCTTACCAGGCGCCAAGTTGTCGTTTTTCTCCCCTCTATAATGCAGTCTTTTTCATATTAGCTCAACGGATAATCGATAAGTTATGCCAGATTAGAAAGAGTACCTGAAGCCTTAGTCGATAGTTTAGCGGCTTGCTTGACATATTTTCTATTTTCACCACAAGCGCGCTTGACAAAACAACAAAATAGGCAGAAACTTGCTTGACAAAACCAACATTTCACACAAAAGGTTAAACTTGATGGCAAACAAAAAACCGTCTGATTTTGTAGACGCTTTCACTAATGAACGACTTACAATTATTGCTCAAGCACTATTAGAACAATGCTACGAGACTGATGATGATCTACAGTCAGACTTTGATTCTGGTTATTCTGTTGGATGCACGCGTTTTGACAGGCAGAAAAACCGACTTAAGCAAATGGCTCTTGAGTACTCTTGGCTTGATATTCACGATGGCTCTAATCGTCTAGTGATGAAAATTGAAGGCGCACCTTTTCGCTTCACTCGAGACAACTACCTAGCACCTAAAAAGCGGTCTTCTACTGCTGTTTCTGATACTGAAGCAATTCAAATAGAAAAGTTTGAAAAAACGCAGCAATTAGCTTTAGACCTAGGCGATGAAACGAGAGATAATGATGAATATGTCATTAAGTGGCGTTTCTTTGTTGATGTGGCTGAAGACCAAGAAATCTCACAGCGAGACTATGAAATCTTCTTCGTTGGATTTAATGCGATAGACCAACCAAAGTGCGTTTGGTGTTTATCAGAACATCGTTCATCGGTTATTACTTCAGTCGACGATACGAGACCTGAAAAGGTTGTTACTAAAGCACCGAAGATCACATTACCTAAAAGCGATGAAAGCAGAAAGCTTTCAGATGAATAGCAATGAAAAACTTTACAGATACTACTAGCAACTTTTTTGGAAACAACCTGAAATTAGCCCGTATTCTAAACGGGCTAACTCTTGCTGAACTTGCAGAGTCTATTGGTACATCCAGACAATATGTACACCAATTAGAAACTAGTTCAAGAATGCCAACAGAAGAACAAACAAATAGCCTAGCTAAGTTTCTGAAAGTGAAAGTTGACTTTTTCTCGGTTATTCCAACTGGGGTTTTAGATGATACTAGCATTCACTTTAGAAGTAATAGAACCGCTAAGCAGTCTTCAAGAATACAAGCGAAAGTTAACGTTGCACTGTTTATTAGACTTGTAGACTTATTAAGTAAATACGTTAATTTTCCTGAGCTTGATTTCCCAAGTGAAGATGGGTTTACCACCAACAATGATATTGAACGTATAGCAGAGAAGTCACGTGCACACTGGGAACTGGGTTTGGGTCCTATTGACAACATGACTCGAGTTGCTGAGTGTGCAGGTGCAATAACAACAACATTTTCAGGTGTTTCTGCAGAAGTAGATGCCTTATCAAGTGTAATTAAAAGGCCCATTATTGTAAGAAATGATGCTAAAGATAGCCCTGGGCGGTTGAGGTTTGATATTGCACACGAAGTCGGACATATCATAATGCACCAAGATATTGTGACAGGTTGTAAACACACGGAATCACAAGCCAACCGCTATGCAAGCTCTTTCCTCTTACCCAGATCTTCTTTTGTTAAGGAGTTTAAAATTGGCTCTAGAATGGATTGGAGAATGGTTTCGGCATTGAAAGAAAGGTGGGGGGTAAGTAAGGCTGCAATATTGTACCGAGCGAGACAATTAGACCTTCTAACCGAAAGCCGCTACAAAGGGCATGTGATTACATTAAGAAAGTATGAAGCGAAAAAGGAAAAAGATGATCACCTTATTCCTCTTGAACATGCTGAATTAATCCCTGATGCAATAGAAAATTATATGATCGCATATGGTAAAAATCTCGATGACTTATTAGATGAGCTGCATGTTGATATTGAACTCTTAAATCAGATTTTGGATTTTGATCTTTCTAAGTATCAAAACCTCCCACATTCAAACCAAGTCGTACCTATTTCTAGATTCAGAAAGTAACCTTGTGGTAGTCATGTTTGAGTGACTGCCGCTTAACGCTAATTTGACTTTTCTTGAACCGTCTTACTTTCTCGGAAGGCGTCCATATGCATTTAAACGATCCGGGCTCATCATCTTTAGCAGCGGATATTCGTGCTTTTGTTTTTAACTAAGAAATCTGCGTACTTGAACCTTATCGACCTGATTAAGTTCAAACAGCTTCACGTCGATGGGTAAGGGGATTGAATCTTTGGCATAGTCTTCATTTTTCTGGTCTATTTCACCAATCCAATAGGTTTCCCTTAGTGAGCTTAAAAGGACATGAGCTTAAAAGGACACACACCTAAATCAACGGGTTGGAGTCAGCGGGAACAATCCCTAAGCGCATTACTCACTTGCAAGAGGAGGCGATACACCATGTCTTGCCCATTAAACGAGAAGAGCGGATATATCCGAGAGCAATAAAACCAAAGGCAAAGAAATACCCCAATAAAAAGAAAGCCAGTCAGCTTAACTGACTGGCATTAGCCTATTGGCTCCTTTTTACTACCAACTATTTAGATGGATACCTAAATTTTGTAAACGGTAGCTTAAAGCTGACTCTGATACTTCTAGTCTGTTTTGGATTTCATAGAACCCTAAACCTTGGTCTCTCCAAAGCTTAATAAGCTCCTTTGGCATTAACAAATCAGCAGCAAATGCGTTTGCTTCTGTTTCCTGCAATTGGCCAATATCTAAATTATCTAGTCGCGTACCATCAGAACGGTAAGCTCTGTTATCACCCGTGCCTTTACCCAATAAGTGTCTGTGCAAGTAGTAGTGGCCGAGTTCATGGGCGATAGTAAAGCGTTGCCTCACTCTTGCGTGATCCACGTTATAGGCAATTTTAAATCTGTATCCATCGATAAGCTCAATATAACCTGATTCATGATCGGGCATTACTTCTGGTATACAAGCGATTCCAAGACTAGAGCAAAACTTTTCTACATCAGCAGGCCAAGTTAGTTGGTAGTGCTTAAATAGGTGTGGCATAGTTTGTGGTACTCTCATAAATGCTCCCCCCAGTCGGCATCGTTTGGTTTTGGAACTGTTGTCGCTTTTTGTTCCTGCGAAGTTTGAGTCGATTTATATTCTTTCATTAAATCCTCAACTTTACGCAAAATCATGCCTTTGGCATCCTCTTCAACAAACTTACGAATGGTTTGATTGGCTATAGCTTTTGCATGTTCTTCAGAAATCTCTGACGCTACCTTTTTGGCTACGTCATTCGCAATGTTGTTAGCGCTTTGTTTTGCGATAGTTGTTGCGCAGCCATGAGCAACTTCGTTGGCAATAACTTCAGACTTTTCCTTTATACTAAAAAAGCCGAAAACAGCAGATAGCCCAACGATTACTCCTAAAAATGCTAAGCACACGCTAACAAGATCTAAGCGTCCAAGTTGGTAAGCTATTGCAACAGAATCGCATGATTGGGGGTTACTCTTACAAAAATCACCTACTTTTTTAATGTCGTATGCAAGCAAGTCGCTAGCAACAAAATAGGTAAGAATAACCAAACATATAGCTATGACTAGCAGTAGCCCTATTACTATTTTGATTCTGCTTTCCGATTTCGCTTCGTTTTTAGCCGTCATTTTATCCAAATTTCAATGGTATAAACAGAGTCGCTATTATGCTTTTGTAACATAGAGTGTCAATATCATACACGCTATTGAGCATATCTATATGCTGTAAGCATACATTGAACACTGTGCATTTGTACAGATGTTGATGAGTGGAAAGAGTAAAAAGGATCCATTAGGCTAATGCCGATCAGTTAAGAGATAAATGATCGGTTGAACGATCCTGCAGATGGCTTATAAAGGCTCTAAGTTTCTATAACTTTGAGCCTTTTATTTTGCAATTAACTACAGCCCTAACACTCGCCAATC
>NZ_JBNJOH010000019.1:0-74903 GCF_050113735.1 Vibrio sp. TRT 2004
ACTGTGAACCATCACAAATGATGAAAAATCAGAAAATACCCCACTGCTACAGAGGGGTCGTTCGCAACAGTATGGTTTGCTATCCAGTGCGTTGCGAACACGTTAAGTGATAGGAGTTGCCTTTGTATGAGGGGCTTAAACTACGTAAGGTGCGCCAACTAAGAGTGAAGTGCTTTTTCTATCTCTTCTAGACTTGTTGGATCATCAATGGTTGATGGTACCGTGTATTGCTCACCATCAGCAATCTGGCGAATGGTACGACGTAGAATCTTACCAGAACGTGTTTTAGGTAAACGCTCAACCACCAGCGCGTGTTTAAAGCAGGCTACCGCACCAATCTGTTCGCGTACCTTATTGATCAATTCACCTTCGAGTTGTGCATCATCAACTTTCACACCATCTTTAAGTACGACGAGACCAAGAGGTAACTGACCTTTTAAGTCATCATGCACGCCAACGACAGCGCATTCGGCAATTGCAGGGTGGCCGCCAACTATCTCTTCCATCTCACCGGTTGATAGACGGTGTCCCGCAACGTTAATCACGTCATCGATACGCCCCATAATGAATAGGTAGCCCTCTTCATCGAGATAGCCACCATCACCAGAAACATAGTAGCCTGGGAACTGGCTTAAATAACCCGATTCAAAACGGTCATGGTTACGCCACACCGTTGGCAAACAGCTTGGTGGCAGTGGGCGCTTCAAAGCAACAAAGCCCTGTTGATTCGCCTCAACAGCCTCGCCAAGCTCATTAAGGATCTCAACTTGATATCCTGGAATAGGTTTAGTCGCTGAGCCCGCTTTCACTGGCATCATCTCAATACCCGTCGGGTTTCCGGCAATTGCCCAACCTGTTTCAGTCTGCCACCAATGGTCAATCACTGGCTTGTCGGCCTTGCTTTCCACCCACTCCAATGTTGGTGGATCTAGGCGCTCACCGGCCATAAAGATTGTGGTTAATTTTGATAGGTCGAACTGCTTAATGAAGTGACCATCTGGATCTTCCTTCTTAATCGCACGAAACGCGGTTGGCGCTGAGAACAACACATCAACCTTGTGCTCTTCGCACACTCGCCAGAAGGCACCAGGATCTGGAGTACGCACTGGTTTGCCTTCAAACAGCACCGTGGTACAGCCATGAATCAGTGGCGCGTACACAATATAAGAGTGACCAACCACCCAACCCACATCAGATGCTGCCCAAAACACGCCATCTTGTGGGATGTTGTAGATGGAGGTCATTGAGTACTTCATCGCGACCGCATGACCGCCATTGTCTCGAACAACCCCTTTTGGTTTGCCCGTTGTGCCCGATGTGTAAAGGATATAGAGCGGATCCGTTGCCAGAACAGGAACGCAAGCATATGGCAACGCAGTTTGATACGCTTTGTGCCAATCAATATCACGTTCACTCTCTAGAGAAGCTTCACACTGAGACCTTTGCAGTACAATGACGTGCTCAGGCTTCCAACGGCTGTCCATGATCGCTTTATCGACCAATGGTTTGTATGGAATGACTTTGTTCACTTCAATTCCGCACGAGGCTGTCATAACGACTTTGGGCTCAGCATCTTCCAAACGCACCGCAAGTTCATTGGCAGCGAATCCGCCAAATACCACCGAATGAATAGCACCAAGACGAGCACAAGCGAGCATCGCCATTGCCGCTTCAGGTATCATCGGCATGTAAATAACAACGCGATCGCCCTTTTCAACGCCCTGCTGAGCAAGCATGCCAGCGATTTTTGCCACCTGATCACGTAACTCACGGTAGCTGTAGCTTCGCTTGGTGTCAGTGACCGGAGAATCATAAATGAGTGCAGTTTGTTCACCACGCCCCTGCTCACAGTGATAATCCAGTGCAAGCCACGAGGTATTCAGTAGCCCATCGGGGAACCAACGCTCTACACCATTCTCGTCGTTCGCCAATATGGTTTCCGGTGCTTTGAACCAATCGATCTGTTTTGCCTGTGCCCCCCAAAACGCTTGTGGTTGATTGAGGGCCCATTGATATTCTTTTTCATATGCAGACATATTGCTTCCTCCAGTATGTCTCGACATTGCTTGTAGGTAGTCAGATTCAGTCAACTACGCAAAGACATCGGAGGGTACGTACACAAATCCCTCCATAATGATTCGAGCACTTCGGCTCATAACCGCTTTTTCAACGAGCCATCCGTTGTCGCTCTCGCTCGCCTTAGCACCTACTTTCAAAGTGCCAGAAGGGTGACCAAATGTGACCGACTCACGCTCCCCCCCTCCTGCGGCTCTGTTTACTATCGTACCTGGTACACATGCAGCGGAAGCAATGGCGACCGCCGCTGTGCCCATCATCGCGTGGTGCAACTTGCCCATTGACAGAGCACGGACCAGCAGATCAATCTGTTGCTCTTCAACCACTTTACCGCTCGAAGAAACATACGTTTTCGCCTCACTGACAAAGGCCACTTTCGGCGTGTGTTGTCTCGCTTGTGCTTGTTCGACTGAGTCAATCAAACCCATCTTTAGCGCACCATATGCTCTAATTGTTTCAAAACGCTCCAAAGCATCTTGATCATTGTTAATGTCTTGCTGAAGCTCACTGCCTGTATAGCCAAGGGCATGAGCATCAATAAAGATGGTTGGAATACCCGCATTGATCATCGTCGCTTCGAAACTACCAACCGACGGTACATTGAGTTCATCAATAACATTGCCGGTCGGAAACATACTGCCTGAGCTGTCCCCTGGCTGCATAAAATCAACCTGAATCTCCGCTGCTGGGAAGGTCACGCCGTCTAGCTCAAACTCCCCAAGCTCCTGCACTTGCCCATCAACAATCGGCACGTGAATCACTATCGTCTTGCCGATGTTTGCCTGCCACACTCTGACAACAGCAATACCATTGTCAGGGATGCGTTCAGGGTCGACTAGCCCTGCATGGATCGCAAACGGGCCAACGGCCGCAGACAAATTGCCACAGTTACCGCTCCAATCGACAAACGGCTTATCTATCGCAACCTGACCAAATAGATAGTCAACATCGTGTTGCGGTTTTTCACTCTTAGAAACGATCACCGTTTTACTGGTGCTAGACGTTGCTCCGCCCATGCCATCAATTTGCTTAGCGTAAGCATCAGGGCTGCCAATGACACGCATTAGCAGACGGTCACGCGCTTCACCGGGCTGTTGAGCTTCCAACGGCAGGTCTTGCAGACTGAAAAACACCCCTTTGCTGGTTCCGCCACGCATATAAGTGGCGGGTACTTTAATCTGACGTAGTTTCATGACCGTCACCTACTGAGCTAAGAAGTCTTGAGCAAAGCGTTGCAATACGCCGCCAGCATTGTAGACATTAACCTCGTCAGCCGTATCTAATCGGCATGTCACAGGCACATCAAATTTCTCACCGTTTGCGCGAGTAACGACAAGTGCCAGATCCGCTCCCGGCTTGATCTCACCGATTACGTCGTACAATTCACAGCCATCAAGCTCAAGAGTTTTGCGGTCTGTCCCCTGTTTGAATTGCAGCGGCAAGACGCCCATACCCACTAAGTTGGTTCGGTGAATACGTTCGAAACCTTCAGCAACAATTGCTTCGACACCCGCAAGGCGAACCCCTTTAGCAGCCCAGTCGCGAGAAGAGCCTTGGCCGTAGTCCGCACCAGCAACAATAATCAGTGGTTGCTTACGATTCATGTAAGTTTCAATCGCTTCCCACATGCGTGTCACTTTGCCATCCGGTTCGATTCGCGCTAACGAGCCTTGTACAACTTCACCATTCTCCTTGACCATTTCATTAAACAGTTTCGGATTGGCAAAAGTTGCCCGTTGCGCGGTAAGGTGGTCGCCACGGTGCGTCGCGTAGGAGTTAAAGTCCTCCTCAGGAACATCCATGGAGGCGAGATATTCTCCAGCCGCACTGCTTGCCAAAATTGCGTTCGAAGGTGACAAGTGATCCGTTGTGATGTTGTCGCCCAATACCGCCAGCGGACGCATGCCTGATAACGTGCGTTCTCCCGCTAACGCCCCTTCCCAGTATGGAGGACGACGGATATATGTGCTCTTCTCACGCCAGTCATAAAGAGGATTGCTGTTACGTTGTTCATCATTAAGTTTGAACATCTGGATGTAAACCTGCTTGAACTGCTCGGGTTTTACATGCTTGCCAACAACTGCGTCAATTTCTTCATCACTTGGCCAAAGGTCACTGAGGTAGATAGGATTGCCATTTTGATCATTACCTAGCGAATCACGTTCAATATCGAAACGCATCGTTCCGGCTAAGGCATAAGCAACAACCAAAGGAGGCGACGCTAAGAAGGCCTGCTTAGCATAAGGATGAATACGGCCATCGAAGTTTCTGTTACCTGACAGCACTGCCGTCGTATAGACATCGCGATCGATGATCTCTTGTTGAATATCTGGGTTGAGCGCGCCACTCATCCCATTACAAGTAGTACAGGCATACGCGACAATCCCAAATCCGAGCTTCTCCAGCTCAGGAAGCAGACCAGCGTCCTCAAGATAGAGTTTGGCAACTTTAGAACCCGGCGCGAACGATGATTTAACCCAAGGTTTGCGAACAAGCCCCAACTGGTTGGCTTTTTTCGCCACCAAACCAGCCGCGACCACGTTGCGCGGGTTACTGGTGTTAGTACACGACGTAATCGCAGCAATGATCACGGCACCGTCTGGTAACTGACCATCTTCAACCTTCGGCTGCTCTGCTGGTGACATCGCAATTCCACGCTGGGTTAATTCCGATGTTGGCAATCTGCGGTGTGGGTTCGATGGACCGGCCATATTGCGGCTGACCTTTGATAAATCGAATTCCAATACACGTTCATATTGCGCGCTTTCTAAATCATCAGCCCATAAACCCGTCTGTTTTGCGTATTGTTCAACCAGAGCCACTTGTTCGTCATCACGACCAGTTAACTTAAGGTAGTTAATGGTCTGCTCGTCGATGTAGAACATACCTGCTGTTGCCCCATATTCAGGCGTCATGTTCGAGATCGTTGCTCTATCACCAATAGTAAGGTCTCGAGCACCCTCTCCGAAAAACTCCAAGTAGGATGAAACAACCCGTTCTGTGCGCAAGAACTCTGTAATCGCTAAGACAATATCCGTCGCCGTGATGCCCGGCTGACGTTTACCAATCAACTTCACACCAACGATATCTGGCAATCTCATCATTGAAGGGCGACCCAGCATGACCGTTTCGGCTTCCAAACCACCCACACCAATCGCGATAACACCAAGAGCATCGACATGTGGAGTATGGCTATCGGTACCAACACAGGTATCGGGATAGGCAATGCCGTCTTTTGTTTGAACAACCGGAGACATTTTTTCTAGATTGATTTGGTGCATGATGCCGTTACCAGCAGGGATCACGCTGACGTTCTCAAATGCGGTTTTACACCACTCAATGAAATGGAAGCGATCTTCGTTACGGCGCTCTTCGATTGCTCGGTTCTTCTCAAATGCATCAGGTTCAAAACCCGCGTGCTCAACGGCTAACGAGTGGTCAACAATCAACTGAGTTTCAACCACTGGATTGACTTTGGCAGGATCGCCGCCTTGCTTTGCAATGGCATCGCGAAGACCAGCCAGATCGACCAATGCCGTTTGACCAAGAATGTCATGGCATACAACACGAGCGGGATACCAAGGAAAATCATGATCACGCTTGCGTTGGATAATCTGTTGCAGGCTTTGAGTTAGCGTGTCTGGATCACAGCGACGAACTAGCTGTTCGGCAAGGACACGTGAAGTATAGGGTAATGTTTCATATGCCCCTTCACAAAGGGCATTGACAGCTTCTCGGGCATCATAAAAATCAAGATGAGTTCCCGGAAGCGGTTTGCGATATTGGGTGTTAACAGTCATAGCGGCTTCCATTCAGGTAAATCGTTTTTCTTCGCTCCCTCAAACTGCGAGGGAGCAGTTTTTGTGGGGCTACCTGTTTTCGATTGGTACCCAATCTTGATGATCAGGGCCTGTATAATCCGCGCTCGGACGGATGATGCGGTTGTTTGCACGCTGTTCGTAAACATGCGCTGCCCAGCCAGTTAAACGGCTCATCACAAAGATTGGCGTAAACAGTTTGGTTGGGATGTCCATAAAGTGGTACGCCGAAGCATGGAAGAAATCGGCATTACAGAATAATCCTTTCTCGCGCTTCATTACCGCTTCTACGCGCTCGGAAACCGCGTACAAATGAGTATCGCCCACAGCCTGTGAGAGCTCTTTTGACCAACGTTTGATCAGTGCGTTACGAGGGTCACTCTCACGGTAGATCGCATGACCAAAGCCCATGATCTTGTCCTTATTGGCTAACATCTGCATGATATTAGCTTCAGCTTCATCAGGCGTTTGCCAATCCTCAATCATCTCCATAGCCGCTTCATTCGCACCACCGTGAAGTGGCCCACGCAATGTGCCGATAGCCGCCGTGATACATGAATGCAAATCGGACAATGTTGATGCACACACCCGCGCCGCAAACGTCGACGCATTGAACTCATGCTCTGCATATAAAATCAATGAGCAGTGCATCACCTGCTTGTGCATGTCTGTGGGTGTTTTATCTGTCAACATTTTAAGGAAGTAGCCACCGATACAAGTCTCAGACTGATCTGCCGTGTCTATGCGCACACCGTCGTGACTAAAGCGATACCAGTAACAAATAATGGCAGGAAACAGCGCTAGCATACGTTCTGTCGCAGCAACCTGCTCATCAAAGCTGGTTTCTTGCTCCAAGTTGCCCAGCACAGAACAACCTGTGCGCATAACATCCATCGGATGCGCAGAGGCTGGGATCAACTCCAGTGCCTGCTTTAGCTCTGCTGGCAGGCCACGTAAACTGATGAGGCGTGTTTTGTATTCATCCAGTTCTGTTTGAGTTGGAAGGTGACCGCGTAACAATAAGTGTGCAACTTCTTCGAACTGCGCATTGTTCGCTAGGTCGGTAATGTCGTAACCACGATACGTCAATCCTGTACCCGTTTTTCCGACAGTACACAAAGCCGTGCTACCTGCGCTCTGACCACGTAGGCCTGCGCCGCCTAACTCTGCTGTTTTGTTTGATGCTTGAGACATTTTGAACTCCTTTTCCATCGGCTACTGCTCTCTTTAGCGGAGCGATTTGATAGCCGACGATTTCACGTTATTGGATTAATTCCGAATTCGTTTTCCTGGGCTTCCGAGTGATTATTTTCCTTCTGAAAATAGCTGATCCAGCTTATCTTCATAATCGTGATATTTGAGGTGAGCGTAGAGCTCTTTGCGCGTCTGCATGGATTCCGTGAGCGCTTCTTGGTTCCCTACTTCCAACAAGTGTTTGTAGACGGTTTCCGCCGCCTTGTTCATCGCTCGGAACGCACTTAACGGGTAAAGCACCATATCCACTCGCGACTTAGCCAGCTCTTCACAACCATACAAAGGCGTTTGGCCAAATTCAGTAATGTTGGCCAGGATTGGAACATGTCTGCCCGTCGCCTGCTCTAACGCTTGAGAAAACTGAACGTACTGCTCTAGTTTGTTCATCGCCTCGGGGAAAATCATATCCGCCCCAGCTTCCACACAAGCGATAGCACGCTCTATCGCACTGTCGATACCTTCCACAGCCAAGGCGTCGGTGCGTGCCATGATGACAAAGCTTTCATCGTTGCGAGCGTCAACGGCCGCTTTGACTCGGTCGACCATCTCCTGCTGGCTAACGATCGCTTTATTCGGTCGGTGACCACAACGCTTTTGAGCAACTTGGTCTTCCATATGTACCGCACCAGCACCGGCCTTCTCCATCGCTTTGATGGTACGCGCGATGTTAAACGCTCCACCAAAACCGGTATCGATATCAACCAGTAACGGTAAGTCGCATGCGTTTGTAATACGCTCTACATCAACCAAAACATCGTTTAGAGTGGTGATACCCAGATCAGGCAAACCATACGAAGCATTGGCGATACCGCCACCTGACAAGTAAATCGCCTGATGACCTAAGTTTTTCGCCATCATGGCGCAGTACGGATTAATCGTTCCGACGATTTGAAGTGGGTTATTTTGCTCGACGGCAAGTCTGAACTTCGCCCCTTGAGATAAACTCATGACTGTTTCCTCTAGTCCCTTAGGATTTGTTGTTCAATCAGTGTGCGGCTTCCAGAAATATGACGACGCATTAGCATTTCAGCCAACTCTTCATCACGGTTACGGATCGCCTGTAAAATGTATTTGTGCTCATCCAACGCTTCTACCGGACGAGACTGTGCTCGCGGTGACTGATAGCGGTACATGCGCAGTAAGTGGTAAAGCTCATCGCATAACAACGAAATCAGCTGGCTGTTGCGACTGGCTAAAATGATTCGGTAGTGAAAGTCGAAATCACCGTGCTGGTGAAAATAGGACGCGCCTTCGACTTCATCAATATGATTTGAATGTGTCGACAAAACGGCTTCAAGGCCCGCCAACTCTTCAGCTGTAATATGCCTAGCGGCTAAACGAGCTGCCATCCCTTCTAGAGCTTCTCGCACTGAATAGAGCTCGATAAGTTTTTCGGGAGAGAAGGTAATCACACGTGCACCGACATGAGGAATGCGCTCAATCAAACCTAATCCCTCAAGGCGCATGATCGCTTCACGCAACGGGCCACGGCTAACTTGATAACTCTTTGCCAGTTCCGGCTCAGAGATTTTACTGCCTGGTGCAATATCGCCATTGACTATCGCCTCGACCAAAGACTCTGTCAGCGTCTCAGACTTAGTATTCTCTTTTTCGGCCGCGCCTTCTTTACGACGAGATTTAAGTTCTAGGTTCATATCTGAATTACTCACGCTAACGACAGCAGACTGTCTACAATTTGTTGGTACAGAATTAAAATAGACCATTATATTGTCGACAATCAAGTAGATTGTCGACAATTTAGACTAAGGTAGTAGGCTAAATGCCAGTAATGAGATAAGCACACAAAGGCAAAGAAAAACGGTGACGTGACCTAGGGCAACATTATTGCAAGGATATCAATGACTCTCAGTCAGCATACAATTAGTATCCTAGATACATTCACCAATAAATAACGACAAAGGCTTATGCGCGTTGGTAAGGTTAAAACCATACTATTAGGGTTAACAGTAGTTACTTTGGCTGGTTGCTCGATGTTTTCTCCAGCAGAACGTCAGCCCTACTATCCCCAGATACGAGACGTAACGTACTCAGATGATGACATCACTGTTATCGAATCGAACAATGTGCTCAAAGCGGCGATTGTGCATAACGAGTTCGTGCTGGTTGAAGACAAACACAGTGTGAATCAGTCTTTCGAGAAGATCTTCGCTGAAGCGATAGAAAACCAAGCGGTGACGGTAGAAGATCTAAAAAGTGAGCAATTTCATCTAGCTTTAGAAGAGATAATCAAACAGTTCAGCTGTGAACTTTATGCAAGCCAACAAGCCAGCGATTCTGTTCAGCTATGCCCACAGCAAAATCAGATTGTCGACAATTCCCTAGATTACCTCCCTTTTCAACAAGGACTACGTTTCACCCAACGCATTAGCACGATAAAACAGAATGAACAGAATACATTACAGTTAGAGATGTTTCTCAAGAGTACCCATGAGCGTTCATTAGACTCTCTGTGGGGAGCCGTTCACGAGCTGGGTAAATTTAAAGGCAGTAGACTCGCCCCTGAACAATTGGTACTGACCATCAATCTCAAGGCATACAAAAAGTCCTCTAGTGACCATACGTGGAAGTACATCTATCCAGAACCACTGGTGTTCTTTGTCGTACTTCCTTCTGTCGATCATCTCATCCAGCGACCAAACGAAGTGGAAAGCATGGCTTTCGCTTATCGCACAGCCAAACTACTGATAGTGGATAGCCAATAAGCTATCGTGGTTAATAGCCAAGCGATTGTGACAAAAGGATCAGCAACTGACCTTAATCGATTTGGCTCTGGCTTGCCTATTTCTCAGTTTTGCCGACTTTTGGTTGACGACGTCATGCCGTGAACTTTATGAACAAAACCACCAAAATGCCCAATATTGTTTTTATCAACGCATTACAGACAAAGTTTTAACACACTATTAACCTTATGTTCATCTACTAGCAAGTATCCCTTCCTTGGTAGCAGATAATTGATAACGATAAGCCAGTTCTCAATGAAGAACAGGCGTACACATAAGGAACGTGAATCATGTTTAAGGTACTCAAACCAACACTGGCAGCATCCATCATCGCTGCGTCTTTTTCTTTCAACGCTTTTGCAGCAGATGTTGAGAAAATCCACTTTCTAATCCCTGGTGGCGCTGGTGGTGGCTGGGACATGACAGCTCGTGGTACAGGCGATGTTCTTGTTAAATCTGACATCGTTGAAAATGTCTCATTCCAGAACCTATCTGGTGGCGGCGGCGGTAAAGCGATTGCACACCTAATCGAAACAGCACAGCGTCAAGAAGATACTCTGATGGTTAACTCTACACCGATCGTCGTTCGTTCGTTGACTGGTATTTTCCCTCAATCATTCCGCGACCTAACTCCAGTTGCAGCAACAATCGCCGACTATGGTGCAATAGTGACGGCCGTTGACTCTGGCTACAACACTTGGGAAGACGTAGTTAAAGATTTCGAGTCGAACCCACGTAAAGTGAAAATTGCTGGCGGTTCAGCACGAGGCAGTATGGACCACCTAGTGGTTGCTGCTGCATTCAAAGGTGAAGGCTTCGACGCGAAGAAAGTACGTTACATTGCGTACGATGCAGGCGGTAAAGCAATGGCTGCTCTACTTTCTGGTGAAACTCAGCTTCTTTCTACTGGTCTGGGCGAAGTACTAGAAATGTCGAAATCTGGTCAGGTTAAAATTCTTGCTGTCACCGCTCCTAAGCGTCTAGAAGTGGCTCCAGATATCCCAACACTAACGGAATACGGCAACGAAACTGTGTTTGCTAACTGGCGTGGATTCTTTGCAGCACCAGGTGCTAGCCAAGCGAAGATCGACGAGTGGAACGCAGCACTTACTAAGATGTACAAAACGGATGAGTGGAAAGTGGTTCGTGACCGTAACGGCTGGATCGACAACTACAAAGCAGACAAAGAATTCTACGCTTTCCTTGAAGATCAAGAGAAGCAAATGGGCGACCTAATGCGTGAGCTAGGCTTCCTGAAATAGATTTTTAACCTAGTTTGAGGGTGAACAACTCACCCTCTTCCCCTTTCGCCGTACATGAGTAACAAACAATCTCCTCTGTTTATGTATAAACAGTTAAGCCTCCTTGACTAGCAGCAAATGGCTTATTTGTTAGTGAAACATGCTCATTAACTCTCTTGTACGGCTTTTTATTTCCCCTGCCTGTTACGTTTATGGAGTTGGATATGTCGGACTTGCCAACGAATTCTTTCAAAAACGGGAGCTTTTTCTCTAAAGAGAATCTCCTATGCCGTGACCGTGTCGGTGCGATGATTTTTTTAATCGTCTGCCTTTGCTACGGCTACCAAACGTCCCAAATCCCAATGTTCCCTGGTGATGAGTATGAACCGTTCACCGCTCGTACTTTACCAACCATATTGACCTTTATTGGCGTTGGACTCTCTTTGATCCTGCTCGTTACGGGTCAACCTGATGTTAAAAGTGGAGCTGTGCTTGAATTCAAATGGAAACTGCTGATTGGCTTCTTAGTGTTAATGTCACTTTATGGCGTCGGTCTGACGTACATCGGATTTGTGTTAGCAACCAGTCTGTTCTTGCTGGCTGGCTTCTATTTGTTAGGTGAACGTCGTGTGAAAGTGTTGCTTGGTGCCTCTTTCCCATTTGTTATTGCGTTCTACCTACTTCTTACCCAAGGCCTAGATATCTACTTAGAGCCTGGTGTTATTTTCAGCTTGTGGTCGTAATTTATAGGAAATGACATTATGTTAGATGGAATCTTACAAGGCCTATCTACTGCCGTAATGCCAATGAACATCATGATGGTGATCGTTGGTTGTTTCGTCGGTACCTTTATTGGCATGCTGCCGGGTCTCGGCCCTATTTCTGCAATCGCGCTAATGATACCTATCACTTACGGTTTAGACCCTTCGTCAGGTCTGATCCTGATGGCAGGTGTTTACTACGGTGCCGTATTTGGTGGCTCAACTTCATCCATTCTGATCAACGCGCCAGGCTGTTCCTCAACTGTTGTAACCGCATTTGACGGCTACCCTATGGCTCAGAAAGGTCAGGCTGGTAAAGCGCTTGCACTCGCTGCTTACTCGTCGTTCACCGGCGGTACGCTATCTGCCATCATGCTGCTTGTTGCCGCTCCTGCTCTAGCCAGCGTTTCGCTTAGCTTCCAGTCTTCGGACTACTTCGCACTGATGCTACTTGGTCTATCGGCTGTTGCAGCCTTTGCAGGTAAAGGTCAGGTAATCAAAGCGTGGATGATGACTGTGCTTGGCCTGATGCTATCAACCGTCGGCATCGATAAAGGTGTCGGTGTTGAGCGATTCACATTTGGTCTTACCGATCTAATGGATGGTTTCAGCTTCCTATTGCTCGCGATGGCAACATTTGCACTGGGCGAAACGCTGATGGGCATTCTAAAGCCAGAGAATGATACCAGCGCGGAAGAGCAAGCTAAGATGAGCAACATTGGTAGCATGAAAGTGACCAAAGAGGAGTTCAAGGAAGTCGCTCCCGTCTCAATTCGTTCATCAATTCTTGGTTTCTTTACAGGCGTATTACCAGGTGCAGGCGCGACAATTGCCGCTTTCCTTAGCTACGGTATGGAACGAAACCTTGCACCAAAAGGTAAAAAAGAACAATTTGGTAAAGGTAGCATCCGTGGTTTGGTGGCACCAGAATCTGCAAACAATGCGGCGTCCAGCGGTTCATTTGTACCGCTACTCACTCTGGGTATTCCTGGTTCAGGTACGACTGCGATCATGCTAGGTGCGTTGATAGCTTACGGTATCCAACCTGGTCCTCGCCTGTTTGTAGAGCACCCTGATGTATTCTGGTCAGTTATCATCTCAATGTACTTTGGTAACATTGTACTGGTTATTCTCAACCTACCATTGATCCCGTACATTTCTAAACTGCTTGCAGTGCCAAGAACGGTATTGTTGCCAATGATTCTGTTCTTCTCGATAACGGGTGTGTACCTAGTGTCATTTAACACTATGGATGTGTTTGTGATGCTGTTGATTGCCATGGCGGCTATTGCTTTGCGATTAGCCAACTTCCCGTTAGCGCCGCTGCTACTTGGTTTCATCTTAGGCGGTCTAATGGAAGAGAACTTACGTCGAGCACTAATGATTAGTGATGGTGAACTGAGCTTCCTATGGGAACGTCCTATCACTCTGGTCTTCACTGTACTAGCAACTCTTGTTCTGTTTAGCCCAGTGTTAGTCAAGCTGTTGCAAAAGCTAAAACCGACCCCAAGTAAGGTCGAACAATAACTGAGTAACATTCCTATGTTGGTTTTTGGGGGCTTCGGCCCCCTTTTTTGTGCGTTGCGATTGCCACACTGCACACTAGAGTATAAACTCTATTTTTTAACAATTAGGGTACATTACTATGTCGTTGCGTCCCGCTGCGCTGCTCCTTGGTTGCCTTGGACTCTACTCCCCTGTTTCGCACTCTGCGGCCATAAGCTTTGAGCAAGCATGGCAGGTCTTACAGCAAGAGAACTATTCACTGGCGGCTCAACGGTCGAATGTTGAACGTTATGAGCATCTCGAAAATGCAACGGATAATCTCAATCTACCCTCGGTATCGATCGGTGCCAATTTCACTCGTTTAGACAAAGACGTCACGGTCTCTGGTGAGCAACTTTTTGAAAGTACCGGTCAGGCACTGCCAAATTTGGGCCCTGTACTTGGTCCTATGCTCACTCCACTGATCTCCCAGCTAGGTGGTGTGACATCAACCATCAGCGAACGCGACATCTTCACTTCTTCAATTCGCGCTATTTGGCCTATTTTTACTGGTGGTCGAATTAATGCTGCGCAATCGGCAGCGGAAGGCAAAAAAGATCAAGCCCGCAGTGAACTCGCGATGGAAACACAAGCGCGCTTTGAGGATTTGAGTAAATATTACTTTTCTGTCGTACTGGCGCAAGAGGTGGTGAAAACCCGCCAACTTGTCGAGCAAGGCCTCACTCAACACCGTGACAATGCAGTAAAGATGGAACAACAAGGGCAAATAGCTCGCGTTGAAAGACTTCAGGCAGAGTCAGCCCTCGACAAAGCAGTGGTTGAGCGCAAAAAGGCACAAATGAGTTTAGAAATTGCTCGCGCCGCATTGACCAAAATCCTTAACCAAACCACCACCGTTGAGCCCGCTGATACGCTATTCGTCAATCAGAACTTGCCGGATCAAACTCTATTTGTCGAACAGACACTGGCAACTTACCCTGGCTTAGCGCTACTTGACGCTAAAGAGAAGCAAGCATCAAGCTTGATCAAAGCAGAGCAAGGCAAGTACTACCCAGAGGTTTATCTTTACGGCGATTATAGTCTTCACGAAGACGACTCATTGGCAAGTCAAATGAAACCGGACTGGTTGGTGGGAGTCGGAGTCAACATTCCGCTGATCGAAAACTCAGGTCGCAGTGATCAAGTAAAAGCCGCGCACAGTGCGGTTTCTCAAGTCCGTTACCTTAAAGCACAAGCAAAGCAGGACTTGTCTGTTCTTGTCCAGAAAACTTATCTTGAAGCTCTGCAAGCGCAGCAAGAGGTGGAAGGATTAACCTCAAGTCTCGATTTGGCCAACGAAAATCTTAAGCTTCGTCAGACCGCATTCTCTCAAGGTCTTTCTACATCAACGGACGTGGTTGATGCTCAGCTTTATCTGGCCAGTGTACAAACCCAGCAATCTGTCGCGAGCTTTAACTACCTCATCTCGCTATCAAAACTGCTGGCATTGTCCAACAAAATGGACGCATTTAGCCAATACCAACACAATGCTATCAACACTTCTCGTTTATAAAAGGGTCTAAGATGAAAAATGCAAAACCACTTCTGATCACTGCCGTTGCATTCGGTGTCGCATCTTGGATTGGCTATAGTTTCTATCAAGCATACCAGCCTAAACCTGTGCGTTTGCAAGGTCAGATTGAATCTCAGCAATACAGCATCTCTTCCAAAGTACCGGGGCGCATTGATCACGTTTTGGTCCGTAAGGGCGATCAGGTTAAACAAGGTGACCTGATTTTCACCCTACACAGTCCTGAAATCGAAGCGAAACTCGAACAAGCGAAAGCGGGTGAAAAAGCGGCTGATGCTATGGCGTTGGAGGCTGAAAAAGGCGCCAGAATTCAGCAAATTCAAGCCGCTAAAGATCAATGGCAAAAAGCCAAAGCCGCTTCTGCGTTAATGGAAAAGACTTACTTGCGCGTTAACAATCTCTATCAAGATGGTGTCGTCGCCGAACAAAAGCGCGATGAAGCTAAGACTCAATGGGATGCGGCAAAATACACCGAAAGTGCGGCTTACCAGATGTACAAACTGGCTCAGGAAGGTGCGCGTAGTGAAACCAAACTTGCGGCAGCCGAAAAAGCTCGCATGGCGGCGGGCGCAGTAGCCGAAGTTGAAGCCTATGCACAAGACACCACCATCAAGAGTTGGTTCAAAGGTGAGGTTTCACAAGTTATGCTGCAAAGTGGTGAGCTTGCTCCTCAGGGTTTTCCTGTCGTGACTGTGATTGACACAGCAGATTCATGGGCGGTATTGAATGTCAGAGAAGACTGGCTGAAGTACTTCAACAAAGGCGCCACATTCAACGCTTACCTACCAGCACTTGATAAGCAAGTGGAATTCAAGGTCTCACACATTTCAGTTATGGGTGATTTCGCAACCTGGCGCTCCACTGATGCCTCACAAGGGTTTGATCTCCGCACCTTTGAAGTCGAAGCCATTCCTACCACGCCACAGCAAGGGCTGCGTATGGGAATGAGCTTAGTCGTCGAGTTAGACTAACGGTTGCAAAATATATGCAAATTCACAACACCTCTCAGTTAGCAGTGATCCGTCGTGACAAGTGGTTGCTCTCCAGTCTGACGTGGATCCCTATTCTACTTGCGGTGATGATTTGGGCGATATTCTCGCAAGGAATAGCCCAAAATCTCCCTGTTGGGGTGGTTAATCTGGATAAAGGTGCGTTGTCACAGCAGTTGATTCGATACTACGATGCAACCTCAAGTATGGCGATTCAACGCGAATACCAAAGTGTCAGTGATGCAAAACAAGCGCTAGTTCAAGGCGATATCTATGCCTATGCAGTTATCCCATACAACTTTGAGCAAGACACATACAAACAGTTGGCGCCGCAAGTCAGTGTGTTTTACAACAGCCAGATGATCCTTATAGGAAAACTGGTAAACTCCGCTTTTTTACAGGCTCAAGGTACATTTAACGCCCAGCTAAGTACCATTGGTAACTTAGCTCAAGGCAACCACCATGTTCTTGCTTCTGCAATGGCGAGTGCTGTGCCAATCAGAACTCAAATTACGCCACTGTTTAACAAAAATTCCAACTACGCTCAGTTTTTGGTTTCTGCGGTTGTGCCTGCGCTTTGGCAAATCGTTATTGTCGTCAGCACCATCCTAATCCTGTCAGCGAATCTTCGGGATCGTGGGCTGAAAGTTTGGCTACAACTTCAGCCATTCAAATCGTTATTGAACACGCTACTGCCGTACAGTTGGGTATTCGCACTGCAAGGTTTTGCCTTTCTATGCTGGTTTTATCTCGGCTTTAAGTGGCCGATGAACGGTAGCTTTGTCACCCTAGTATTTGCTCAATGGGTCACGATTATCGCGTGCATGATCATGGGTAGCCTGTTTTTCTTTCTCACCTTAGATGCGGCTCGTGCCATGAGTTTTGCCGGAGCATTTACCGCGCCTAGCTTCGCTTTCATGGGCATCACCTTCCCTGTGACCGATATGAGCAGCCTTGCTCAGGCGTGGAGAGCACTACTACCAATCAGCCACTACATCGAGGTGCAAGTTAGTCAGGTCAGTTATGGTTTGCCGCCAATGTCATCATTGCAACATTTACTGCCGATGTTGGGTTACGCAGTGCCATTGCTTATGGTGATGTTACTGATTAACAAGCATCTCTCCATCGATTCAGGATTGCCACAAAGTAAGGAGCAACGATGAGCTTGTTCGAACTTGTCAAATCAGAGATTAGAGCGATATTGACGAATCCTGTCGTCGTCCTGACCGTATTTGGTGGCGTTGTTTTTTACTCGTTTCTCTACCCTTTGCCCTACAGTCATCAGACTCCAAGGGAACAGAAGATTAGTATCGTCAATCTTGACCAGAGCAAAACCAGTTATCACCTTGAACGTATGGTTGACGCGACACCACAGGTTAAAGTCGTACAGCGCGATCACACCATAGCAGATGCACGCGCCGCGTTTCTAAATGGTGAGATCAGTGGAATTTTGGTGATTCCTGAGCATTTTTATAAAGACTTGATGCTAGGTAAAAGCCCAACCCTTGCTTACGCTGGCGATGCTTCTTATTTCTTAGTGTACGGCACAATTGTAGAAGGTTTAGCCCAAGCAGGCGGAACATTATCTGCACAAACTAAAGTGGCCAAACTCGTTCTTGAAGGACACCCACTCTCACAAGCCGTCAATCAATATTCAGCCACGACATTGAACTTAAAACCGACTTTTAACCCAACCATGGGTTATGTAGACTACGTTGTTCCGGCTGTATTTGTGCTAATTCTTCAGCAAACTCTGGCAATGGCGTCTGGTTTGATGGTCGGTAGTCAGCGCGATGGGACAGGTTATTGGAGTCAAGTTTCTCCTTTCAAATTACTTTCTGTACGCTATCTAGTGCTGATTGGTATCTATTACTTTTTGAGTATGTACTACTTTGGCGCCAGCTTTTCCATGCATGGAGTGAATCAACTCGCTCATGCAAGTCAGATTATCTTGCTACTGCTCCCTTTCTTGCTCGGTTCAGCTGCGATTGGTATCTGGCTTGGTGCAGTCACACCGCGACGAGAATTAGTGACCCTAGTGGTTTTAATCAGTTCGATGCCGTTGGTTTTCAGCGCCGGTTTTATCTGGCCGACTGAGGCGATTCCAAGCCCGATCGTGTGGTTGGCTCAACTATTTCCAAGTACAGCAGCAATTAAAAGCTTTCTGACTATCAATCAAATGGGTGGTGACTGGCAAACGGTCAGAGGGCTGTATAGTCAGCTGTGGATTCAAGCATTCGCTTGGTGTGCTCTCGCCCATTACAGCTATCAGAAACATACCGCCCAACAGCGTATTGCTTTAAGTCGATAACACGGCACGTAAAAACAACAACGCCTCCATGTTTGGAGGCGTTTTTATTGAGACTTAGTGCATTGACTTAGCTAACTACGTGAACGATCGAGTAACTCAAAAATCTTGTCGCTCGGCATCGGCTTGTAGAAATAGTAGCCCTGTATTTCTTCGATGCTCCAGCTCTTGAGGCGACGCACCTGAGATGCCGTCTCTACGCCTTCTGCTACTGTGGTCAAGCCAAGTTCTTGAGCCATGTTGGCAATGTTTCGCACCAGACTCTTCGCTCTGTCATTGTGCTCAATTTGGTCAATGTATGACTTGTCGAGTTTTACAATATCTAATGGGAAGCTACATAACGTACTGAATGAAGAGTAGCCCGTGCCAAAATCATCTAGAGCGAACAGCACGCCAAGCGCTTTCATTTGCTCCATTCGACTAATCACTTCCTGCTCACCACTCATCAGCATACTTTCAGTGACTTCAATCACCAACTGACCGGCTTGCAGCTGATAGCTATCGATTAACTTGACCAACAGTTGAGGTAAATCTGCGTGATAGAAATGTGGAGCACTAAGGTTCACATGGACCGTCAGCATCGCCTGCCCAGTTCGCTTCCGCATCAAATTGACTTGCTGAATAAACACGCAAGCTTGCTCTAAGATACTTTCACCTAACGCAATAATGAGTTGATTCTGTTCGGCAAGAGGAATAAAAACACCTGGTGACACAAAGCCAAAATCAGGATGCTGCCAACGCGCTAGAGCCTCAAATCCATTGATTTCACCATTGCTGGCTTCAACGATTGGCTGATACACCGCGAGGATTTCTCCATTCGCAATGGCACCACTTAAATCCCGCTTAATTGCGACTGCTGTTTTCGCCGATTCGAATAGTTCGCTGTTCACAGTGACCACACTAGGGAGTCTACGGACACTTTTGTCTGTTGTAATACTATAAATCGCAGCCTGAATTAATGTGTCGAGGGGCTCATGAGTAATTTCAGGGCTGACAAAAGCAACGTCACATTTCAGATCCAACTCAACATTTTCTACGGTATGTTTGTCAGCTAACCCAATCATCATTTGTTCAGCGCTATGAATCGCTTTCTCGCAATCGAGACGATTCGCAATCAACACCAAGAATTCATGCTCACTGATTCTCCCTACTGGGTATGGCGTCAACATCTCACCAAATTTAAAGGCCATCAATTCCATCGCTGCATCAAAGATTTGGTGACCATACACTTCAGAGATATGAGACAAATTAGGGACGGATACGTACATAAACGAGAATCTATTGGGTGCTATACCGAGTAAATTACGGGCTTGTTCCATAATGGATTTTCGGTTCCATAGACCCGATAGATGGTCTCGTTCAACCAGATCCTCAATCAACTTAGCTTGTTGTTTGTGTTCACGTACATCAACAATCGACAGCATCAGCGTACTTTGTCCCTGATACTGGATCATGCTGATTTCAATTTTACAGTCTATCTTTTCATGACTACTGGTAATCATCTGCGCTTCAAACTGAGTCTGCCCCTGCCTAAAGCTGTGATACATACGGTCAATTTGACATTCAGGCTGCTCAGAATCTGGGCACAACACATCGAGCGGCTGGTTCATTAAATCATCGTACTGATAATTCAGTAGATCTAATGCTGTTGGGTTGATATCGACAATTACCCTAGCTCTCACCAAGAGAATTGCCGTCGTGCGACTCTGATACAACGCATCGAACTTCCGCTTGGCATCCAGTAGCTGCTCTTGGGTAGCGGAAGTGTTATTTGCGAGGGTCTGAACCAGCTTCGTTAGTCTATCCAACTCATCTTTATTAGGCTGATCAAGACCTTCAAGTTGATAGGCAGAAAAAAGCGCATCAATATCTTTCTCTAAGTCAGAGAAACGAACCGCGACGCGGCGCTTAAATGTAAGATAAGTAATCAATGAAATAACGATTGTCGCAATCGCTACGGCAGCGAACAAATAGGTGAACAGCACGTTCCCTTTCTGAAAATGAACACGTTCGATGGTCGTTTCTAGTTGCGCAATAACCTGCCCCGAAACTCCGTGTAAGTCCGCCAGTTGGGTCATGGCTTGCTCGGTCTTGTCAATTTTGGATCTAGAGTCCACATCTGGCGTTGAAGTGATGCTATCCACATTCACGATTTGGTTATCAGCGACAAGAATTGACTTAAAGTCTCCAGGAAATCTGACAGAGAGATTGCGTCCCCAAATCAACCAACCTAACGACGCTGAGGTACCATCGCTGTTTCTCACTGGAGTAACTGCAAGTGTCCAAACGTCACCATTGACCGAGAACAGGCCACTCAAACCATCTCTGGCACTATCCAACACTCGATTCATCAAATTGATATGTTTGACGACTCTCTCATTTGTCGCGACCGACTCAACCAACAGCTGAGTCTCACTTTCAGTCAGAGAAATCCCTTCCACGACCTGCCCATGCAGATCGGTGAGCAACATAAGATCAACGCTAAGTGCATCCAAAGTTTCTGGTGCTAAGTTGCGTTCACGGTAACCTTTTAGATCGCCGCCAAGGAGAACTTCATAGCTCTCATCCCAGTAGGCCCAGTCATAAGAGTGTTCTGCCAGTTTGTCACTCATCATCGCAATGACATGCTGAGCCTGTTGACTGGCTCGATTCGACTCCATTGTTTCCAAATTACTCAGGCTAACAACGAAGAAGTAACGTGTGATATAAAGGCAGCTCAGCGTGACACCCAAAAGACCTAGTAAAAAGTACAGGGCGGTTTTCGTTTGTAGATTAAGGTTTAGCAAGCGCATCTGCTTCATTGACTATTTTTGTAATTCTTTATTAACCATCTAGTCTAGTAAAAATAGCCTATGTTTAGCTTGATATACATCTAAGTTATTAATCTTTAATGAATCAGACGATTTCGCAATGCCAATACTCTGTGGCTCCGTCGCTTAAAAACCTCTTTGCTTCCAGAACTCTCCCTCATCACGTGCGTAAAGTTCAAACGTTTTGTCAGCAACAACATTGTCCCTCATCGAGATGGTCATACGCCACTTGCCGAGATTTGATTCATATCCGTTCATATCACCAAGCAACTGTATGGTATCCCCCAAGTAGAAGTCCCAATCATTGCTCCCAACATGCATATCGCCGGTAAAAGGTTCGAGGATTTGGCCTTTTTTACCCACTATTCCTGGGTGGTCGATGCAAAACTCGATCACCTCTCCTTTGGCTCTTTTAATATTTACAATAAAACCAAATTCGATCCCCTCTTCGGCAACAACCTTGGTCGTGAACTGTGCTATTTTTGGTAGGTTTTTAGATTTGGAATCCCAGCCTTGATAGATTCCATAAGAAGTCATTTCGACGATTGGCGTGCGTTTCGCCATGATTGCCACCGTTTCCTCATACTATTGATCGTTTCTTGCGTCACACCGTGAATGTTGCCGTAATCATTGGTGCATTCAAGCACTTCAAACTCAGCATCATAGCGTTTAGCCATATTGAAATACGGCACTATTTCCCAGCGCTGAACGAAAGTGTTGGATACAACGACATCTCGCTTTTCTTTCAGGCACTGCTCTGTCATCGCTTGACACCATTGATGAGCATCGGCAATTTTGTCTGGTTGATAAACATATTCTCCAGACGGTTCAATAAAGAACATGTCGGCTTCTAGATGTTGTGCGTTGAATGTCTGAGCCAAAGTGCTTTTCCCTGAGCCTGGCAGCCCGCGAATCAGCGTCAGTTTAACCGTCATATTTCACATTGTTTGTGTTCGTTGCTATGAATCATATTATAAATTGGCTCGATATAGCTATCGACATCTCTGTGTGATTGGGTTAAGTTTGGAAGTATAGACGTCCACAATCAAGCTTAGGGAGAAAGCTGTGCCTATTAAGATCCCCGATCAACTACCTGCTTCTGACGTGTTACGCACTGAGAACATCTTTGTCATGCCAGAATCACGCGCGTCGACTCAGGAAATTCGACCGCTAAAGGTTCTGATCCTCAATCTTATGCCTAAGAAGATTGAGACTGAAACGCAATTCTTACGTTTGCTATCAAACAGCCCACTCCAAGTAGACATCGAGCTTTTACGCATTGATGATAGACCGAGTAAGAACACGCCAACAGAACATCTAGACAACTTCTACCGCCAATTTGAAATGGTCAAAAATCGCAACTTTGATGGGCTGATCATTACTGGTGCACCATTGGGCTTAGTTCAATTTGAGGATGTGCTTTATTGGGAGCATCTGCAATCGATAATGAACTGGGCAAGAGACCATGTAACTTCAACACTCTACGTCTGTTGGGCTGCGCAGGCAGGTCTAAAACTTCTCTACGATCTTCCAAAACGAACGCGTAAAGAGAAGCTTTCTGGTGTGTACCATCACAAAATCCACCAGCCTTACCATCCAGTGTTGCGTGGCTTTGATGATACCTTCTTGGCTCCACACTCTCGCTACGCCGATTTTTCGCCAGAGTATCTCGAACAACACACCGATTTAGACATTTTGGCGACTTCCGATGTGGCTGGCGTCTACCTCGCAGCGACTAAAGATAAACGTAACGTGTTTGTTACTGGCCACCCAGAATATGATTCGCACACCTTGCACCAAGAGTATATTCGCGATTTAGGCGAAGGTATGGAGCCCGCGATTCCGGTTAACTACTACCCCAACAATAATCCAGACAACAAGCCTTGTGCGAGTTGGCGCAGTCATGGGCATCTGTTGTTCTCGAACTGGCTCAATTATTGTGTCTACCAGCAAACGCCATACGATCTCGAACACTTCAGTGAAGCGAATTTCACCAAAGACGAATAATTGCGAGCAAATTAAAAGGGGAATGACCTATTCTGTCATTCCCCTTTTACATTATTTTGTTCATTTCCCATTTCCTACATTCCATCGTTAGCCACCGTCCGTTGCACGTTAGGCATTTGTCGTTTTAGCTAAATCATCGACTTCGACACGACTTCAGCCACAATGCGTATTCTCATCTTATCTACATTGATGCTATTCGGATGCATTCAATCACAGACAAACCATGCCCTAGTCACTAAGCAGCGCGCCGACGCGAGAATAACCCTTGGATTAGGCTATCTCGAACAAGGCAACTACGTTAAAGCGAGACAAAACCTCAACAAAGCGATCGAATACCAACCCAAGTACTACCGAGCTCAACTCGCATTTGCCCGTTATCTCGCTAAAGTGGGCGAAGACGTAAACGCTAATCAACTCTATCAACAAGCCGTTCGCGAGCACCCAAATAACGGCGACGTGCTCAACAACTATGGGACATATCTCTGTGAGCAAGGTCACTACCAACAAGCAGAGGAGCGATTTCTGCAAGCCATTCGCTCGCCTGACTATTACAACATTGGCGATAGTTATGAGAACGCGGCGTTTTGCGCTCTTCAAGCACAACAGATAGACAAAGCTCGGCTGTATCTCCAGCAAGCGCTTTTACATCAACCCGACAAACCTCGCGCTTTACTCTATTTGGCAGAGATAGAAATAGCCAATTTTGCATTTGTTGAGGCGCAGAGACGGCTAAATCAATACCAGAAGTGGTATGGAGCGAATGAACTATGGCTGCAGGCTACCCATAAACTAAATCAACAACGGGCACTTTATGCTCAAGGGCAAACGGAGATTGATTTGCGAATTTTGCACTAACGTTTACGACGTGAATGGTGCGTTTGTCTACGCCGTCTAACGTCTGAAGCGCGATGAATCTTGAGATACTCTTTGTAAAGGATATAGATAAAACCGCCAAGCCCAAGTATAAACAGCACAGCGAACAGTAACAGGAAACTGTCACATATCCATACGGGTTCACAAGGCATATAAATCTCAAACTCCATATGCCCTCCTAGACCTCGGCTTATTTATTCAACGTCAACCAACGCTTACGCTGTTCTTGAGTTTGGAATGTCCAGGCGATAAAGCGACTGTTTTTCTGTCCCTGACTCATTTCCACAATATGGATCTCGGTCGCGGCGGCTTTTTCAAGATTCTTTCGCATCCAACGAACGTTGTCTTTTTTAGAGATTAGCGTAGAAAACCACAGCACTTGGTGCGCGAACTCACGACTTTCAAAAGCCATGTTTTTGATAAAGGCGGCCTCTCCTCCTGAACACCACAGTTCGGCCTGCTGGCCACCGAAGTTGAGAACCGGTTGCCCTTTTTCCGTCGCTTGGGTTTTACCCTGACCACGCTTAGCCTTGTTCGCAGACAAATTACTGATCTTTCTCGCACTGCCTTGCTGCGCTTCTTCGAGAGATTTATGAAACGGAGGATTGCACGTTGTGAGGTGATAAAACTCGCCCGGTTTGATGATTCCTTTAAACAGATAACGACTGTTCTGTTGTAAGCGGCATTCGATCTTATCTTTAAGCACCGCGTTATTGGCTGCAATCTGATTCGAGTTATTGACCGATACTGGGTCAATGTCCGACCCCGTATAATACCAACCGTATTGGGTGACACCCACAATTGGATAAATACAGTTTGCACCGACACCGATGTCTAGAGCATTAATGCGCCTCGCAACAGATTGCCCGCAATCGTCAGCCAGTAAATCGGCTAATCGATGAACATAATCAGCGCGACCAGGAATTGGCGGACAAAGGTAACCGTGTGGAATATCCCATTGAGTCACAGAATAATGGTGCGCCAGCAACGCCTTATTAAGCAGTTTAACCGCGACGGGGTCAGAGAAGTTAATACTTGCCTCCCCTTTCGGGTTTTTCACTATGTGCGCGCTTAATTCAGGCAATGCATCGGTCAACGCTTTGAAATCGTAACGTCCATTATGCAGATTTCGTTTGTGCAGACCCGCTTTCGCTGGGCGCTTAATCACTTTAGTCTCTGATGTTGCTGGTTTGGTTTGGCCCATATCATTGCTGGACTTAGTATTGTTATTTCGACGAGTCATCACGATTAATTGCGGTTCACTGTTTCTAGGTAAATCATAAACAAACGAGCATCAAGCTCCAGCTGATGGTATTCCGGTTCCATATGGCAACAAAGCTGATAGAACGCCTTGTTGTGCTCTTTCTCTTTAAAATGCGCTAACTCATGAACGATCAGCATACGCAAAAGCGGCTCCGGCGCATTCTTAAACACGCTGGCAATTCTAATCTCGTTTTTAGATTTGATCTTGCCACCATGAATCTTGTTGGCATAAGTGTGTAGCCCAAGCGCGTTGTTTATCAGATGAATCTTGTTATCGTAGACCACTTTACTCAACGGAGCTGTCTTCTTCATATAGCGGTTTTTGATCGCTAAAGCATACTCAAACAACGCTTTTTCACTTTTGATTGTATGATTATCGGGGTAGCGTTTCTCAAACCAAGCGACTAAACGTCCAGACTCCACCAATTGGCTAACGGGAGTCACGATATGTTCAGGATAACCTTGGATGTAGCGTAATGAAGGATTCATATTTAACACAAAGCGAAGTCTGGTCTACAAAAGGGGCATAAGTCTACCCTATTCACACTTGCCATTCACGGTCTTTTCATTAAACTCTGCGCTGAATATCTGCCTAGGAACACAAGATGAAACGACTCGTACTGTATGTAAAAGACAAATGCCCTCACTGCAAAGACGCTCAGCGTTATCTCGATTCGAAAGGCTATCAGTACCGTTTAACCAACGCTAAGATGCAGCGTGGTCGTAAAGAGCTGGATGCAATTGGCGCTCGCTCACTGCCGGTTTTGAAGATTGGTGACCGTTATATGATTGGTTGGAACCCAAATAACTTTGAAAAGATGTATAACTCCAAGGGTTAGATAAAACGTTTTTGCGCGAAGTGCGGATTCGCCACCAAGACGTCCATTAATGAAATTTCGTCGAGTACGACCAAGTGCTCGACACCGTCTACGTCGAGTTTAATCACTTCTTGCTTGTCCTGATTACGAGCAGTATCACGAGCAATACCTTCCATGCTTTGACCTGTTGTTAGCGTCAAACGAACAGGATAACGGTACAAACACACTATCTCGATATAGTCATAATCGTTGCAGCTAATCATTTTACTCTCCGCTCTAATTCATTGATGGACAGATTTGGCTCACAGCCATTGGCCCTATTGGCACCAACAACAAACACTCTACCCATGCAAGTCATACAACTCAAGTCGTTGTCTCTCCAAGATTTACAGCACTGAGTTAGACATAAACGTTAAATGCCTGCGAGACGTTACCCAACTGAAACATTGGCAGCCTAAAAACGGCACATACTTTTGGTGTTTTGATTATATGGTCCAAAAATATGAACCGAATAGGCTTGTTGTTTATTATCGTCCCCATGTTCATTTTAGGTTGCAATGGCAGCAGTGAGCCAGTCTCCCTTGTGCCCCCTAAAAAGCCTACGCCGCCTCCCCCCATAGAGATCAATAAATTTGGTGCTTGGTACGGCAATTCCAGTACTGGCTATATAGGTGTCAAAGCATTTTGTCATATCTGCACTCACCAAGATTTTGACTACCAGTGGGAAACGGATAGCAACAACGACGGTACGTTTGATCATTCAGACTCCGTATCATTTGGGCCGATTAAAACAATCGATGTGGCGACCTTTGGCAAAAGAGTTAAGTTAACCGTCGCCAATGACGAAGTCAGTTCTCCGCTAATCAAATACTACGCTCCACCTGAAGACCTCATTGAAACTATCTATAGCAACGCTAAAGCTTTCGCCGCACTCAAGAGAAACGGGACGGTCGTGACTTGGGGAGACCCTTATTATGGCGGGAGTTTAAACCGTGATCTTTCGGATATAAAACGCATCTATTCCACTGGAGGCGCTTTTGCTGCACTGAACAGCAAGGGGCAAGTCTTTACATGGGGCGACAACACACTCGGCGCCAACAGTAGTCAGGTCAGCTTTAACTCGAGCGGTGTCAACACTATTTACTCCAATGATTATGCCTTTGCCGCCCTGCAAAATGACGGTAGCGTCGTCACTTGGGGAAGTGCCAATAGCGGTGGGAACAGTTCTAATGTCGATCTTTCAAGGGACATTGAATCGATATACTCCAATGACGCATCCTTCGTCGCAATCAAAACTGATGGAAGCGTTGTCGCATGGGGCAACAGCTTTACTGGAGCAAATCTAAATGGTGTTCACTTCAACAGCACGGTAAAAAAGGTCTTCGCGACGGATGCTTCGTTTGCCGCTTTGCTGGACGACGGTTCTGTCGTCGCATGGGGGCACCCTGATACTGGAGGGCGCCAACCGACTCAAATTAACGACATTGTTGTTGATATATTCTCAAATGACGGTGCATTTGTCGCACTAAAAAACGACGGTTCTATTACTGCGTGGGGGCACCCCTCATATGGCGGTGTCGTGAGCCAAATCAGTAACGTAGAAACCGTTGTTGCAACAAAGAAAGCGTTTGCTGCGCTAAGGAAAGATGGTTCAGTGATCACATGGGGAGACGCGGCTCACGGTGGAAACTCAACCGGTGTCGACTTTTCCGGCGGAGTAACATCGATCTCAGCCACCAAACAAGCATTCTCAGCGGTTAAACTCGACGGTACGGTCGTATCGTGGGGACTCGCTAGCGCAGGAGGAGATTCCTCAACCATAGATTTCTCGCAAGGGGTGGAAAAACTCTTCACCAACGGTCATGCTTTCTTCGCCTTAATGAAGGATGAAACGGTCTTAACGTGGGGACATTCAAATTTTGGCGCTGACTCATCCAACGTTGACCTTAGCAATATACATTCTGTCTATGCTACCGATACCGCATTCGCTGTACTCAAAACAAATGGCACAGTCGTCTGTTTTGGCGACGGTAATGGAGGTGGTGATTTAACTCAAGCCGCTCATCAACTTGAACTCAAAGGCAAAGAGGTGGAATATTCGACACCATAAATGGTGTGAATCGAGCTAGCTGTTACTTAACCTAGCTAGCTCGTATGGAACGAGTTATCGCTGATAAACCAAGATGTTAGTGCGTCTCGCCAGATGAAACATTCGCTCTGTAGCAATGAGCAGTTTCATCAAACACAAACTCGACCTCATTGACAATACTTTCCAGTTTGTCGTTTTGGTAATGTGAAACATAAAGAAGTTGGCTTAAGTTTTCCTTGGCAATCAGCTCGAGAGTATTTTTTACCAGCCGCCTTCCTAGATAATCCAACCCTTGGTATGGCTCATCCAATATCAGCAGCGCGGGCTGTTTAACAATCGCACGAGCAATCAACAGCAACCTCTGTTGACCATATTCCAGTTCTCTAAACGAGATGTTGGCATACTGGCTCATATGGAGAATTTCCAGCCACTCTTTAGCAACCTGAATCTCTTTCTTAGAGGGTTGCTGGTAAAGGCCAATTGAGTCGTAAAAGCCCGAAAGAATGACTTCTAGTGCCTTACAACTGACACGGTATTGGAGATGCAGAGCAGACGACACCATGCCGATGTGCTTTTTTATTTCCCAAATAGATTCACCAGAGCCGCGCTTTTTGCCAAATATCTGGATGTCATTGGAATAACATTGCGGATGGTCGCCAAAAATGAGCCCAAGCAGTGTACTTTTTCCACAGCCGTTTGGCCCTTTGATTTGCCAGTGTTGTCCATTATCAATTCGCCAGTTCAAGCCCGTAAAGATGGTTTTATCCGTGTACGCGACTTGACCTTGTGTGATTTCAAATACCGGGTTATCGAAATGGTGGCTATGTTGGTAGCGGTGGATTAATGCCAACATCTGTGCGCTCTGCTGCTGAGACTGTGCCTTAATCTGACGAATAACAGGATGCGACTCCCATTCACTCTTGGGCATAACACTTTCAAGTTTGCCGTGATTGAACATCGCAATCTGCTCAACCCATGCCGGTATATCCTCTTCACGATTGAAAGTAACAATCATCTGGATAGATTTCGATAACTCATACAGATAGTCGGCTAGCGATGCTCTGTGGGCGACATCGAGGCCAGTAAAGGGGTTATCAAGCACAATCAGTTGTGGCTGTGTTGCCAATGCACGGGCAAGCATTACACGACGAGTTTCTCCCGTAGACAGCACGCGGAAACCGCTTTTTTCTAAGTGGCAAAGATCCAGTTTTTCAAGCAGGTTTTTAGTCACTGACTCAGAATGACACTGACGATAAATCAATGTGTAAACCGATGTGCCTGTATCAATTCTATCTAAAAAATCTGTCTCATCATTGGCGATTTCCTCTTCCAATAATCGTTGCTGTTCAACCAGCGAAACTTGAGCAATGCCTCCTTCGCTTGCTGAAAGCATGGATTCCGACACCGTATATTCGCCCGTAAGTAGACATCCTAATGCGGACCCAATATCGCCTTCAGTACTGAATACGCCCCATGATTGTCCATGGTTAATCGTCCACTCGTCGATTTCGAGTCGATTAGTACCTGTTTCTAAAGCGAGCTGGTTGATAATTATTTGCATAGAATGGTTTCCCTACCCTTCAAAACATAGATTGATAGCCTCAAATTACTTCAAACCTAGGCTTAGTGCGATAGGGAAATAGCAAAGTGTGATATTCACAACGAGATTAGAGCATTAGGCGTATTGCTTAACAAAATCAATAAACGTTCTGTCCGCCATAGATAAGTATCCATCCTTTCGCCACGCCAGTAATAGATCGATTTTGACTCTTGGTTCAAACGGTACTCCAACCACCTCTTTCTCATTTTGGGTCACTAATTCAAGTAGTGCCGTAATCGCAAACTCGTGTTTTACAATGCTTAGAATCATTGGCAACAGATTGGTTTCAAAAGAGAAGCGCATCTCTTTGCTGCACTGCAATGCCTTTTCTTCGAGAAAGTTACGGTGAAAATAACCTTGTTTAAACATCACCAGCTCATGGTCAAAAAAATCCTCGAAGCCGACCGATTTCTGTTTTGCGAATGCATGCTCTTTGGCAACAACGGCCAACATTTCCACTTGCAAAAGATGGTCGGTTTCTAGGTCTTCAGGCACATTTTCATCGTCAATCACACCAATATCGAGCTCGCCGTTAAGTAGCATCTTGCGAATATCTCGAGTGCCCGCATCGACCAAAGTTAATTTCAGATTGGGATAACGGCTGTTAAATGCCATCAGCACCTGTGGAAAGAAATAGGATCCCATCATACTTGGTGCACCAAGCCGAACTTCACCTTTTTCAAGCCCTTTGAGCTCATCAATCGCAAGTTGAGCATCTTCCAATTGCTGTAAGATACGTTTGGCGTGCTCATACAGAACCTCGCCTTCATCGGTGAGCGATATTTGCCGATCTTCACGTCGAAACAGTTCGACTCCCAGACTTTGTTCCAGCTTTTTTATCGAAATGCTCAAAGCCGGCTGTGCGATATGCAGTGCTTTGGCTGCTCGAGTGAAATGCCCATGTTGTGCGACAGCAACAAAGTGCTTGAGATGCTTCGAGTCCATGCTTATCTCTATATAATTTTCATATCACAATAATATTTTTAATATATTTTATTTATCACATTTTGACTGATATTTTGCTCACATATCTCCTTATTTGAAGCGCCACTATGATTGAGCTTAAAACCAAGCAGTACCGGAACGTCACTTTTAGTTTAGCCTTAGGCTCATTTTTGGTTTTTTGTAACCTGTACCTGTTCCAGCCGATGCTTCCGTTTATGGCGACGCATTTCTCCGTTTCCGAAACCCAAATTAACTGGGTGTTTGCCGCCAGTACGCTTGCCTTGTCCGTTTGTCTCGTTCCTTGGGCAGTCGCGTCCGAATCATACGGGCGGCGCAAGATAATGCTCGTAGGTCTGCTGGCTATGCCGGTGATTGGCCTGTCGATGTTGGTCAGTGATTCACTTGTTGTTCTCGTTATACTTCGTGCGCTCATGGGTATGGCGCTGGCTGCATTCGCCTCCGTAGCGGTTGCCTATATGGTTGAAGAGTTGTCTGAACAGGCCTTCGCCCAAGCGATCGGCGGATACATTGCTGCCAATTCTCTGGGCGGTATTGCCGGAAGAATCATTGGTGGTACTCTGACAGATGCACTTGGCTGGCAGCAAGCCGTCATCGTCGTCGCACTGGTGTCACTGTTCGGTGCGTCAGTGGTGTTCTTTACCCTACCAAAGCAGGTGAACTTCACGCCTCAACGAGGTATGTTGCGCTACCATAATCGTGCTGTGGTGAAGCACCTTAAAAACAAAACGATTTGGATTGCGATGGTACTTGGTGGGGTTAATTTTGCCCTGTTCGTCAATCTGTACTCAGTGATGGGATTTCGCTTGGTCGCGGCTCCGCACAACCTGCCAATCGGTCTTGCTTCGTTAATCTTCCTTTGCTATCTGTCAGGTACGTTGAGTTCAAGATTAACTTCGGTTTGGCGTAAGCGTCACCAAAGCGTGTCGGGCATGGTTACGGGGACCACCATTAGCCTAATTGGTATGCTGATCGCTTATGTAGATTCACTGACCTTTATGATTTTAGGCCTACTCCTGATCAGTTTTGGCGCGTTCTTCACTCATACACTCGCGTATGCTTGGGTCAGTCAAAAGGCGACACACGCTAAAGCAACTGCGACTGCGCTTTATCTCGTTCATTACTACATCGGCGGTAGTATTGGTGGGTTCTTCCTTATCTACTGCTGGCAACAAGGGGGCTGGGCGTATGTCATGGCGGGAGGCTCAATGCTTTATGCTTTGGTGTTTATCCTCTGCCATAAGCTGTCGAGAGCCGAGGCTAATGGCCCAATAGACAAGCCAGCACCAGTAGAATCTGCTATTCTTGCGCCAAATTCTAATTTGGAAGCAAAATGACTAACCAAAGCTCAACACAGATGAACAAACAGCAAGTGGCAAGCGCTGTAGAACAATGGCTAAACGATGTGGTGATCGACCTTAACCTTTGTCCATTTGCCGCCAAGCCACAACGCAACAAACAGATTAAAATTTTCGTTAGCGAAGCCGAAACAGAAGAAGCGCTGCTGGAAGATATTCTGACTCAGTTGCTTGAACTGGACTCTACTGAGCCGGAGCAACTTGAAACCACACTGGTTGCGGTTCCCAATATGCTCAGTGACTTCTACGACTACAACCTGTTTATCGACTGGATCGAAGCGCTTATACGCCAGCAAGATTGGGAAGGTATTTTCCAATTAGCCACCTTCCACCCAAACTACTGTTTTGGGGGTGCAGAGCCTGAAGACGATGAGAACCTCACCAACCGTTCTCCGGTACCCGTATTTCATCTGATCCGCGAAGAGAGCATGGAAAAAGTCCTTAAACATTACCCAAATCCTGAGGCGATTCCAGATACCAACATTGCTCGCGTTGAGTCCTTAACGGCTGAAGAACGTCGAAAACTCTTCCCATACCTATTCCGCTAACGAGTTGAAGCGACAAACGACAAGCTGACCTTATTGGGCACTTGATCCCGCTCTGTTCAATTGTTTGTCGCTCGACTGATTTATTTTATAGCGCCGATAGCAGGATTTAACCCGCTTTGGTAGTATTGCTCCACCACAATGACATCCGGATTAATGGATATGCACCTTTCAAAACTGACCACTGATATTTTCAATCACCTTTACCGTGATATTTCTGAGTTCCGTAGCACCTTCGATTTACCTGTCGCTTCTCCTGAGAGCCTAGATGACAAGGCTGACACTCTACACACTTCTCTTGCAATCGAAGAGTTAACTGAGTTAGCAGAAGCTGACAATAAAACAGAACAAGCGGACGCGATCATCGACAGTGTATACGTTTTGATGGGTCGCTTGGTGCATCTAGGCCACGACAAAATTGAAGACAACCTAGCCATCAACTACCTTATCGACCTGCTACTTAACGTTGCGGTTAACCGTGGCATTGACTTTGTTCCATGTTGGGATGAAGTGCACTCAAGCAATATGAGTAAAGTATGTCGTAACGAGCAAGAGTACGCTGATACTGAAGCACACTATGCAGAGCAAGGTATCAAGCTGATGGCAGTACAAAAAGGCGATTACATTATCGCTAAATGTGCTGAAGATTTCGTCGCTGAAGGTAAGACGATCCGTCAAGGCAAAGTACTGAAGTCGGTTTACTACCGTCCTGCGGATCTTGCGCCTCTGACTAAATAGGTCGACGCTAGATAAAAAGACGCCACCTTCGGTTTCCCTTAGGTGGCGTAAGCTGCCATAGTCAAAAACTGACTTCATTAACATTTGGTTTGTTACCACTCTCGTAGAACTCCCCTCTAGTTAAATCCGCCTAACAAGAACGAGAATGTATCGCTATCACTATTGCCAATAGCGTGCCAATCTTGAATAAAATTTAACTCATTGATTTTTAATGGATTTACAAAAAAGCAGCGACACGAGTCATTGACCCGCGATCTAAACCAGTGCAAGACGCACCAAACTAATCCTTTCGGGGTAAATAATTACTCAAACAGCAGGATGGGCTCTCCATCCAACATGACGTGCTTAACTTGGGTTTTAAACACTCGTGACAGTTCGCTTGCGTTCAGCACTTGCGTCACGTCGCCGAAGCTTTGCAGTACTCCTTTATCGAGCAGCAATGCTTTGTCTGCATGCTTGAGGGTCCGGTTGAGATCATGATTGGACATAATCACACTAATTCCCATCTCAGCCACACGGCGAATAAGTTTATACAGTAGGCTTTCCTGACCGATATCGAGCGGAGCTGCGGGCTCATCTAGGATTAGTAAACGAGCATGTGGGTTTAAAGTTGGCCATATTTGCAAACAGATCGCGCACAGACGTACCCTTTGCCACTCCCCTCCAGAAAGGTGATGAATGGAACGGTGAAGTTTGTCGTCAATCTCTAAAAGTTGAGCCAATTCCTCAATAACGCTTTCAATTTCACTGGTTGCAGAGTTAATAAAGGCTGGCAAAGAGAGTGACACATAGTGAACAACATCGAGGTTGAACGCTGGACGGTCACTTTGTGTAAGATACGCACGACGTTCAGCCAAAGTAGAGATTGAACTTTGTGCAACATCAAAATCAAAGATGGTTGCTTGACCTTCAAAATTGAGTAATCCCGCGACCGCAGATAGTAAGGTACTCTTACCACTGCCATTCGGACCAATAATATGAAGGATCTCACCGCGCTCTACTGCGAAGGATAGTGGCAACAATCTAGCGCCGACGGATAAACTGTTAACGTGAATCATGATTACTTACCAACATCCAAATAAAGATTGGTGCACCGATTGACGTGGTGACGACCCCTAACGGCAACTCCGCAGAATCAAGCGCCGTTCTGGCGATCAAGTCCGCAAAGACCACGAGTGTCGCACCTGCCAGAGCGGAAATAGGCAGTAAGTATCTATTTTCACTGCCAAAAGCGAGTCGCAGAAGATGAGGGACTACGAGACCGACAAAACCGATGACTCCCCCTAATGCCACCGCACCACCAACAAGAATCGATACGGCAAGGATCAACTTCCAACGAGCATTATCAACATCGACGCCTAGTTGCTTCGCATGCTGTTCACCCATCATCAACTTATCTAGCAAACGCCCTTTGCAACATAACCAGACCAACACAGGCACTAACAACAAGGTCAACATATGATGATACCAACTTGCCGCGCCTATGCTGCCCATCAACCAATACATCAACTGACGCAGGCTTAGATCATCACTGAAGTAAAACGCCCAAGTGACAATCGCACCAGATAGAATGCCAAGGGCGACCCCTACCAGTAATAACCGAGTGGTAGTCAAACGCAGAGACTTTGCAACAAACACCAATAGCAGAGTAAAGGCTAGCGCCCCTAACACCGCAGCCAGCATAAAGCCAATGGGCGTTGCCAACAGCGGAAAAAAGAACAGTACCAGCACCATCATGACGCTAGCGCCACCTGAGATACCGAGTACCCCAGGTTCTGCAAGCACATTGCCCAGTAATACCTGTAGCACGGCCCCAGAAACGGCTAACGCCGCTCCTACCGCGACGGCCGCCAATAAACGTGGCAAACGTAGCTGCATAATTAACTGTTCTTGCAATGATGAAAGTGTCTCGAAAGGCGAAATGAATACTTCACCGACCATGAGATAAACGGCACTGATAACAAGTAGAGTGATCAAGAAAAGTACACCAAAGTGCGTCCATCTACGTTGTCTACGGTTAAGTAGCTGAGAGAATTCCATGTTGTCGTTATCTATTTGGCAAAGCCGTAAATAATAATGGCTTAACGATACCGTTAAGCCATTAAAATAGAAAGCGTACAAACCTAGTTAGTCACAAAATATGGTCTTAATCGTAAACGACCTGACCTTCTTCATAACGAGTTTTCACTGGGCATACCATTAGCGCAGCACGTTGACCGACAGCGACATAACGGTTAGGGAACACAATCGCTTCACCCTCATTTTTTGCCATCAATGGTTTATCGCCATCATGTCCGAACACTTCACCATGTTTAAATGCCGTAAAGTTTTCGACGTTGTCATCGAATAGGAAATCAAAATCATCGTGAAGACGAACAATCGTACGACTCACACGGTACATGGTCGGTTTGCGTGGCAGATGCTCCGCCTGACTGTCTGACACTAGGTCACGTAATGCCAGATCAAATGCGACCAGCTTATCGAGTTCATTCTCACCGATTTTAGCCACGCGACCAAGTTCAACGGTCAGCGCTTGAGCACCAAAGTTTTCCGCACTAAACCAACTAAAGGTACTCGAAGGTGCATTTGAGAACATTACGGCTTCAAGATGAGCACTGGATACAAACTCCATCAAAGCCTGACTGCGGACAGGATGACGAACCTTAGGGCTAACGACAAACGAGTAATGTTTCGATAGACGAATCGCACAATGTAAATCGAGATGCCAACGCTGCTCTTGCTCTGTCCCAAGATAAAAATCACTCATAACCTTCTTCAAGTTCTTCGCGATCTCAAGCTCTTTAGACGGTTGATACTCTTTCTCATCAAACAGACGGTTGAGATTCATTTCAATGAATCTCGTATGCGCGTTAGTCGCTTCTGGATGAGCATTAATGAAAAGCAGCCGGTTAGTCACCGTTTGGAAACCAGATTGAATATCAGTGATGATCTTATCCGTGATCTCCATCGGCGCGGTCTCATCGCCGTGAATACCACAGGAAATAATGATGTGCTTACTATCTTCAGACAGCTTCGCTGGAATGACCTCCAACACACCACGTTGATGAATTTTAAAGACAGTTCCACCAGCAACCGTGACTTCGTTGGCTGGCATTTCTTGTTCTAAATTTAGACTGTCTAAAAGAAATGATTGGCGAAAGAGGTTTTTCGTCATGCGCTACTCCTTTATTGCACAGCGGGTATGTTAATGAATTGTTCGGATAAATTTTGTAGGTGCGATCCCACTTATTGACACCAATCATGTGCCTCATTGCAATTTATCCAATTGCCACTAACAGATGTGGCAAATAGGTCTTCCACTGTACAAATTGGCCAAGTATTGGCTTGGCCAACCGATAATATCATGATTTTGATATGATTATTTTTGATCTAACAAGGATTCAAACTCATCTATCTTAGTTTTCACTCGATCTATGCTCTGTTGCCAGAAATCTGCTTGTGATAAGTCCATGCCGAGATGTTTCTCAACGACTTCTTCCGCCATCATTGAACCCGTGTCGCGTAATAGACTCACGTAATCGCGATAGAACTGATCGCCTTTGCGCTCACGCTGGGCATAAACACCAATACTGAACAAATAGCCAAATAGATATGGATAGTTATAGAAGCTCACTTCAGAAATAGAAAAGTGAAGTTTACTTGCCCAAAAGTAAGGATCTGGCTCTGACATCGAATCGCCGTACCACTCTTGCCAAGTTTCGCTCATCAGATCACACAGTTGAGTCGGGCTCAGTTCACCTTGGCTACGTTGACTGTAGAAGGCTTTTTCAAACTCAAACCGCACAGGGATATTGATCATTAGTGCGTAGCAGGATGTAAGTTCTTCCCACAACATTTCGAGTTTTTCTTCACGGCTACTCACTTGAGCAAGCAAATAGTCTCGAACGATGTTTTCAGCGAAAATTGAGGCAGTCTCTGCGAGCGTCATTGGGTAGCGAGTTTGACATAAAGGCATATCACCCATCACCCAGTTGTGGAACGCATGCCCCAACTCGTGCGCTAAAGTGAGCAGATCGGAGCGACTTCCTCCCCAAGTCATGAATACCAGAGGCGAACGTGTGGCGGCAAACTTGGTGCAGTAAGCACCTAAACGACGATTTTCAGTCGGTTGCGCATCAATCCAACCATTTTCAACCATCACATCAACAAATTCGGCCATTTCACTATCCACTTGAGCAAATGCGGTGCGGATAATCTCAATCGCTTCATCAAACGCATACACTTTAGGTTCTGCGTTAGTAATACTCGGCATTCCCGCAAGATGATTCCACGGACGCATCTCTTGTAAGCCATGAACTCGAGCCATTAACAGGCCAGCTTTTTGACCTATGCTTCGATTGGCTTTAGCCGTCATCATCATAGCGTCTAGGGTCGAACTCTCTATGCGGCTTTCATGTAAACTGGCATCTAAAAAATGGACATCCGTTAACTTAGAACGTTTTTGATATTCCGTTAAACGCCAACCCGCCAAGGCATTAAGGATCGCAGCAAATGATTCTTGGTTGGCTTTCATCGCGGCCTGTATACCACGCCACGCGGGCTCTTGGCTCACAAAGTCTGTCCCATACAGCAAACTCGCGGCATGAGAAAAACCGACTTTACTACCTTGCCCATCCTCTAACGTCACCTGTAGAGATCCTGTGATGTTGTCATACAGGCGCCCCCAGGCATCACGACCGTCCACTTGCATTGCTGTCAGCAGTTGCTCTTCAGCTACCGATAGCTTAATCGCCGCTTGTTTACGCGCACACTCTATCTGGAAAGCTTGTCCATAAACATCACCACTTGGGTGAGTGAGCACGTCACTAATAAAGCTCTCTGGTGCTAGGGTTAAGGTATTTTCGTACGGTGCAAAAGCCTGCGACAACTCAGAGTTGAGCTTGGCAACACGGCCTATCAGGCTTTTGGCATCATCGTTTGATGCATCAATAGATGCGTGGCAGTGAGCGAAGGTATTGATTGTCGCCAACAGTTTTCCAGCAGCTTCGCTGGTTTGAATAGCATTCTGTGTCACAGACGGTGACTCACGATGATCAACATGGATAGCGAGCGCATGGATACACTGCCTGATCAAATCGATGTCTTGTTCGATTTTCGTGTCGTTCAAATCTTGATAAGCGATGGACAAGTCCCAGCTTGGTGCGGTCATGATACTTCCTTAGCTATCCGTTTAGCGGTTTACCTATCATACAAACCCGAGGATAGCTCTGTTCAGCCTTGGTGATTTGTATATGAGTTAAAGAATGGTGGGCGATATTCAAGCTCGAATAAAGGGCTGGATTGCTCCAGTCTAGCTTGAGTACCTTAGCTAAAATCATTCTGATCGTGCCACCATGGCAAACGATGAGAGTGTCTTTTTCGACAGTTTGCATAAATTTATCCCACGCTGTCGAGATCCGTTGGTAAAAAAGGTCCAAGGACTCAGCATTGGGCAAGCGGCTGTTCGCTGGATCTTGCCAAAACGTATCAAAAACTGGCCATGATTCTGGTACTGTTGCAAAAGGAACTCCATCCAAATCACCAAATGATATTTCGCGCCATTCATGGGCGACAACATAATCGAGATGTTTGGCATTGTCGTATATCAACTCGGCTAACTCTTTACATCGTTTTAATGGTGAAGTAATCAAAGTATCGAAACCAAGCCGCTCACTCATAAGGCTTTGATAAATGTCCTGCTGATGTTCTGCTGCAACCGACACATCGGTGTGACCATACAGAGCAGGCTCACCAAGTGTTTTACCATGTCTAAGCAAGTAAACATTGATGCTTTTGATTTGACTCACACTAGGCTCCATCGACTTGTTTGAGTGTCATTGGCAATCCCGCCGCGATAAGTGTTACGCGATGAGCGACCTGAGCCAAAGCCTGATTCATCCAGCCAGCGTGATCGACAAATAAACGCGAGACTTCGCCCAAAGGCACAACGCCGAGGCCGACTTCATTTGAAACCAAAATCACGTCTGCCTTACAGGAGACAATCGCTTGGTGTAACTCTGAGACGTGCCGCTTTATCTGCTCTTCACTCAGGGTTTGACCATGATTGTAAATGATGTTGTTCAGCCACAACGTTAGACAATCTATCAACACCACATCCCCGAACTCAAAACGAGCGAGCAGTGACGCCAGCTCAATGGGGCACTCATGCTCAACCCAGTCATTGCCTCGCGATTGCTGATGATGAGCAATACGCTTGACCATCTCCTCATCGAAGGCTATCGCTGTTGCGACGTAGTGCTTCACTTTTTTGCTTGCGATGGAAGTAACTTGCGACTCTGCATAACGCGACTTACCCGAGCGTGCGCCTCCAAGTACTAGATGGATAGTCATAAGTTAACTCCCTGTACGGCTATCAAGGAGAGATAGATCAGCATTTCACTCAGTTGTTGCGCTGCGCCTAAGCAATCACCTGTAAATCCACCAATTCTTGCCATCAACCAACGCTTGAACAGCACTCGAAACAGGGCAAGGACAGCAATCAAAATGAGTGTTTGACCCAAGCCAAGTAACCAGCACGGTAGCACACCCGTGAGTAACAATATCACTAACTCTCGACGAGATTGTCGTTCAGCTAAGGGCTTACTTTTACTCGTATCCGTGCCTGTGACATACGGCATATCGTAGATCAGTGAAGCGGCGACAGCCCGACTTAAACCATAGCTAACGACAATGATTAATAAGATTTGCTGCGACTGAATCAACTCTGATAGCAGAACGTATTTCACCAGCAAGGTCATGATTAACGCGCTAGCCCCATAAGTACCAATACGGCTGTCTTTCATGATCTCAAGCCGGCGCTCAACCGTCATACCACCACCGATACCATCGGCCATATCCGTCAAGCCATCTTCATGAAAAGCACCCGTTAGAAGCAAGCTAAACACCATCATCAGCACAATGGCGACAGGAGACGGAAACACCAACTGCAAAGCGTAAAGCACCAAAGCACATAACGCCCCTAGCATTAAACCAACAAGGGCAAAATACCGCCCAGCCTGATTCATTCGTTCAGGGCTATATGGAATAGATACGGGGACGGGGATCCGAGAAAAGAAGCCTAATGCGAGCATAAACAGCTGATACTGATACTTGATTGTAGACATTAGTCGACGACCACTCCTGCTTGCTCAAAACTCGCCATATGGTTATAAAACTCGGCAGCTGCACGCAGCAATGGCATCGCCAGAACGGCACCTGTGCCTTCTCCCAGTCGGAGAGAAAGATCTAATAAGGGTTGTGCGTCTAGCTGTTGCAATAAGTATTGATGTCCAGCCTCATGAGACTGGTGCGCGAAAATCATGATTTCTCGACAATCTGGGTTGAGCATACTAGCCGCATAGGCTGCTGCCGAGACAATAAAGCCATCAACCAATACCGGCGTTTTGCTTTCTGCCGCGGCTAAGAATCCACCCACCATCTGAACGATTTCAAAGCCTCCAACTTCTGACAAGACATCGATGACTTCAAGCCCTTCACAACGATTGACACCTTGACTCACCAAGTCGACTTTCTTTTGCCACTGTTGATCCGTAATACCCGTTCCACGACCGACGCATTGGGTGACAGGCAGGCCACTAAGTGCAGAAAGAATCGCAGCGGCACTACTGGTGTTACCTATTCCCATTTCACCAAACATCACTAGGTTCGAACCTGAATCAATGATCTTACTGACCATCTGTTTACCGAGCTCTATACCCTTATTTGCTTGTTCTGGCGTCATGGCCGCCTGACGCGCCAAGTTATTCGTTCTCTCACCAAGCCGTTGGACAATAAAGGCATCTGAATCATGAGCGACAGGTATTAAGATGCCACAATCGACCACTTTTAACGCCACCTGATTGGTGCGACAAAAACAGTTAATCGCCGCCCCACCTGCAAGAAAGTTCAACACCATCTGCTGAGTTACCGCGCTGGGCGCAATACTTACACCTTCGTCTGCTATTCCATGGTCGCCAGCAAACACAACCGCTGTCGGTTGGCTAATTTTAATATCAGTGACAACGTCACCCTTTGTATTACTTTGGATCAGCGCCAGTTGGTGCGCCAATGTCTCTAATTGTCCTAAAGCACCAAGCGGTTTTGTTTTCTGATTAATGCGCTGCCAAATAGATTCTGAATAACTGTGGTCTAACATAATGCTTATTCTGGCCTCGCGACTGAAAACACGTTATCAATAGTGGCATACTGACTACCACCAAGACGGGAAAGTGGATTGACTTTAAGAGCATCAACAACCAAGCGATCACTGCGCTCACCGATGACTTGCGGGTCCACATACACCTTTTCGATCTCTGCAAAAATCAAACTTTGTGGTGTCTCACCGATCTCTTTCACTTCAACTAACTTGCAAGCAAACGCAATAGGACAACCTTTGACACGCGGCAGTTCAAAGCCGTCGAAATCAACCAAGTCTAGTCCAGTCGCTTCAATTTCTGATTCACCATGGGGTAAGGTTGCCGCAGTTTGAGTCACCTCTTCGGCCTGTGATTGCTGCGCTATGTGGACAACAAGACGCCCCGTTTCCAATACATTTCGCGTCGTGTCCTTCACTTCACCAGTTGGCTTCTTACCCACAGAAAACATCAGCAGCGGTGGATTACTGGATACCGGCGTAAAATAGGAAAATGGCGCTAGATTGTAACAACCTTGGTCGGAGTCAGTTAATACCCAAGCGATCGGCCTTGGGATAATGGTTTGAGTCATTAAGTGGTAAATTTGGGTAGGTGCTAGAGTGCTTAGCTCAATATTCATCGATTTTCCTTGAGTGCCAAATCCTTTGCGCTGAGTGTAACGTGAAATCATACAGTTAACACCCCTAACCGACTCCCAAAAACTCGATGAACTGTCAAAAAGACTCTGAGATTGCATCCAAAACTGCAATTTTTCACCCAAAAGTCCTATCTTTTAGTTTAGGGAGTGCATTTTATAACGGCACAAAGTATGCATTTATCTAGCCGTATCACTGTTTTCTCCCACTTGATGTGCAAGGAGGTTGTATGTTTGCCAATCAAAAGTCAAAAAAACAGAAACAGAACAAACCACAACAACGTAGCCAAAAGAAAGTACCTTTGTCATTAACCTGACGTTACGACCAGACCTCGCCATTCGGGCGAGGTCGATAATGCCCAATATGCCAAATCACTCCCATTTCAGCCCTACACCCCTCCCACTCTCGAGACTATTGGCCAATCTCAAGATCCGATCACAGAATTTATTACCACTTTGTTAGAAGCTTGCTTGTCTCAAGCTATGCGACGACGCGTGGTAAATCATATCAACGGACAAGGTACGTAGGCTTTGGAACAAGCTAACTCCCTCACCACCATAATTGCCGGTTCTACTGGCTTGATTGGCAACGAACTCATTAAGCAGATGTTAGATCAGGCTCCTTTCAATCACATCTACGCGCTAAGTCGACGAGAGCTTCCTTTTTTCCATCCCAAACTCGAAGTGATCCAGCACCCCGAACTTCGTATCCAACACTGGGATGATGAAAAGCCGCAGCCTGAATTTGGTTTTATTTGCTTAGGTACAACCCTAAAGCAGGCAGGCTCAAAGCAAGCGCTAGAAAAAGTCGATTATGAGTTGGTTTGTGATGTTGCTCAGGAGATGAAACTGCTCGGCGTGAAGCAACTTGCGGTCGTCTCTAGCTATGGTGCTTCGGTACGTTCATTTTCTCACTATCTGCGCTGCAAGGGACGAATGGAGCTCGCCATAGAACGAATGGGATTTGAACGGGTAGTATTTGTGCGACCAGGACCATTAAAAGGCTTACGTGAGATCCCACGTAAAGACGAGGTGGTGATTCAAACTATGATGACCTTTCTAAAGCCACTCATGCTCGGCCCGTTGGCCAAGCTCATTCCAATCGACGCGGCTCAAGTCGCCCAAGCGATGCAGTACCAACTTTTTGCGCATTCAAACAAAACGTTGGAGATACTCGACAGCGCCGACATGCGTAGACTGATCCATCAATATCAGTGACCCGTTTGCAAACATCGACCATTTTTCTACCACTCAACCTGATATCGACTCAACCCGATTGCCTTGACCTTGTTGCAATGGTCTAATACCAAAGTGAATTTTAAACACTTGGTAATCAGATAATGCAACAAGAGCATCAACCTACGTTTTTCTTCTTCGACTACGAAACGTGGGGAACCAGCCCTGCTAAAGATCGTCCGTGTCAGTTTGCAGGCATTCGCACCGATATGGACTTCAATATCATCGGTGAACCACTGGTTATCTATTGCCAACCACCCGCTGATTACCTGCCGTCCCCAGAAGCCGCGCTGATAACGGGCATTACCCCTCAAACAGCTGAAACTAAAGGGCTGAGTGAACCTGAATTCATTGCCAAGATTCACCAACAGTTAGCAACACCAAATACCACAAGCCTCGGTTACAACAGTATCCGCTTTGACGACGAAGTGACTCGTTACACCTGCTACCGCAACTTCATCGACCCTTATGCGTGGAGCTGGCAGAACGGCAACTCTCGCTGGGATTTGCTTGATGTGATGCGAGCGTGTTATGCCCTACGCCCTGAAGGTATTCAATGGCCTGAGAATGAAGAGGGATTTATTAGCTTTAAGCTTGAACACTTATCTAAAGCGAACGGCATCGAACACGAAAATGCGCATGATGCGATGGCAGACGTGATCGCAACAATCGAGATGGCAAAGAAAGTCAAAGCGGCTCAACCAAAGCTGTTCGATTACTTTTTAAGTATGCGCCACAAGCGTAAACTCAATGAACTTATCGATATCGTTAACATGACGCCCTTGATGCACGTATCAGGCATGTTAGGTAAAGAGTGTCATTACACTAGCTGGATCGTGCCTGTCGCTTGGCATCCAACTAATCAGAACGCGGTCATCTGCGTTGATTTGGCCAAAGACCCACAGGTGTTGCTCGATCTGGATACCGAACAACTCAACCAACGTCTTTACACTAAACATACGGACTTAGCGCCAGATGAGTTGCCAGTGCCAGTTAAACTGGTTCATCTCAACAAATGTCCGATCCTAGCACCCGCGAAAACATTGACAGCAGATAACGCAGAAAAAATCGGTATCAACCGCGAAAAATGCCTAGAAAACCTTGCACTATTGCGACAGCACCCTGAAGTTCGAGAAAAGCTAATTGGTATTTACGCGATTGAACGAGAGTACGAAAAAAGCTCGGACGTAGACAACATGCTTTACGATGGTTTCTTCTCTCCTGCTGACAAAGCTGCGATGGATATTATTCGAGAAACCGATCCCAATAATCTCGCCGCACTCGATATTGCCTTCAGCGACCAACGCATTGTGCCGCTGCTATTCCGTTACCGCGCTAGAAACTATCCGTGGACATTGGATGAAGTAGAACAACAACGCTGGGCTTCACACTGCCGAGATTATTTCGAAAGTCGTATTGAAGAGTACATGCTAAATCTCGAAAATTTGGTTCACGAGCATGAAAGTGACCAAAAGAAAATTGCAATCTTAAAATCCATCTACCAATACGTGCAAAAGCGAGTATCCTAGTAGTCAAAAATTATAATAGTGACCAAGTCCTGCACCCTACAAGATCGCTCAATCACCAAAATAACCAATAGACGTTGGGATTGGGCCTAAATAAAAATTTATTGAGCCTTATACCCCAGTTTATGGCTCTTCAGTTGGACAATACTAGATTATGGCGAAAACTTTGCTTCATTTTGTTGTGTCTATGGGGCTGATCTTCTTGTGCCTAGTTGCCGGCATTAACATTCAGCACCTAATCGACATTTCTATCCCCGGTAGCATTATCGGAATGCTGATTTTATTTAGTCTGCTTGCCAGCGGGCTCGTACCTGCGCACTGGGTTCGTCCTGGCGCAACTGTGTTTATCCGTTATATGGTGTTACTGTTCGTCCCCATCAGTGTGGGATTAATGGAACATTTCGATATGCTGATAGCCAATGCACTGCCGATTTTAGCGAGTGCTGTTGGTGGTACTTTTATCGTCTTGGTGCTGCTTGGCTTGATGCTAGACCGAATGCTTAAGGGAGGACAAAAGTAATGTGGTTACTTGTTACTATTGCGGTCTTCTTCTCAGCACGTTGGTTATGTCAAAAATTCAATAGCCCGTTAATGAACCCGCTGTTGGTCAGCCTTGCGGTATTGATCCCTTTACTCACGTATCTAAAAGTCCCATTTGAGACTTATTATGCAGACAACCATTGGATCAACTATCTGCTGCAACCCGCTGTTGTGGCCCTCGCCTACCCACTATACGAACAATTACCTCAAATCCGAGCTAACTGGCGAATCATCATGCTTGCCTGTGGCGTCGGCAGTGTCATGTCGATGTTTACAGCCAGTATGATTGCCGTCTACCTAAAAGCGGATATCTCCTTGATTGCGAGCTTACTGGGTAAATCGGTAACCACACCAATCGCTATGGAGGTCTCTAGCCACTTAGGCGGTGAACCCGCAATTGCCGCTATCTTAGTGCTGATTGTTGGTTTGTTTGGCGCCATCATGGCCTACCCAATCTACAACCTGCTGAACATCACTCACCCGATAGCAAAAGGCTTGACGATGGGAACCGTCTCACACGCACTTGGCACTGCTACCTGCGCGGAGAAAGACCCGCGAGACGCTGCGTTTAGTTCTCTTGCCCTAGTCGTATGCGGAGTGATTACTTCGATACTAGCGCCTTCCTTCTTTACCCTAGCGGTTTGGTTGTCAGCTTAAGAGAAAAATCGATACTTTCTGGCAAGGTACAGATGCACAGCAACCAAATGACCGCTAGGATTTAAGATGATGACGTCTCGTTTGCCCTAGGTCTGTTTCGTGCTACGACACACTTCATAAAATTTAATCGTGCAATCGTTATCATGTGTGAGCTCACTCTAATTATGTAACGACAAACGCCATTACAAGCAATATTGTGATTTAGATCTCTGAACATTTTTGAGTCTCACATAAAATGTAATACCAATATCAGAGTTTATTCTTCTCTTTTGACGACTAAGCTCAAAGATATCAATTACGCTGAAACAAGGATTCACTATGAGAAGCCGCATTGAACAAGCGCTGTCAGCAGCGCCAAAAAACGTAGCAGATTTCTTATCGCCTATTCTTCTCGCTGACGATTTTGACGCGACACTCACTGCCGAGCAGTTTGAACAGTTACTGACTATTTCCGGAATGGAAGATGCTGACCTACGCGTAGCACTGCTGCCATTCGCTGCGGCCTACTCTTATGCCCCCCTTTCAAACTTTTATGTTGGTGCTATTGTCCGTGGTCTTTCTGGTAAGCTTTACTTTGGCGCAAATGTTGAGTTTTCAGGCGTACAGTTAGGCCAAACGGTACACGCTGAGCAATCCGCAATTAGCCACGCATGGATGAAAGGTGAACAAGGTGTTGCTGATATCACCATCAACTTCAGCCCATGTGGCCATTGTCGCCAATTTATGAACGAACTTTCGACCGCAGATAAACTGAAAATTCAGTTACCAGAGCGCGAAAGTAAATCACTACAAGAATATCTCCCTGAATCGTTTGGCCCAGCAGACCTTGGTATCAAATCAGCACTGATGACCAACGTCGATCACGGCAAGAGATGTGATGAGCAAGATGAGCTGGTTCAGGCAGCGATTGACGCTCTCAACCGCAGCCATGCTCCATACACTCATAACTTGAGTGGTGTGGCGATCAAGATGAACAATGGCAAAGTTTACCAAGGGGCTTACGCTGAAAACGCGGCATTTAACCCTAGCCTACCGCCACTTCAAGTTGCCCTAGTACAACTGTTACTGGACCGCCAAGATCTCGCAGAGATTGATTCGGCAGCACTAGTAGAAGCTGAAGGCGGTACAATTAGCCATCTGGCCAATACGCAATCCACTCTGGAAGCAATTAACCCTGATATTCCAATGAGTTATTTGGAACTTTAATGCATCTCGAAGGCGCTAATCTAGCGCCTTTTTTAATCCTGCTATTCGCTTCAAGCGCCATTGCGCTCTCGATTGTTTTCTCCATCAGCTATTGCTTATACACCCTCTTTTCGTCACGAGTGGCTGTTGCGGTTCTTTACGACCATTTTACTACAACAAACCCCACGCAAACGTTTGCTTTTTGTTTCACAATCAGTATGATTGCCTCCATTCAGCTAATCCTCGTAGAGTTTAAGGTTAATTATGTTTGGTACAGCAACAGCAAAAAATGCAACCCGTGTGATGCTTCTTGGTTCAGGTGAACTCGGCAAAGAGGTCGCGATTGAATGTCAGCGACTAGGGCTTGAAGTGATTGCGTGTGATCGCTACGAAAATGCGCCTGCGATGCAAGTCGCTCACCGCAGCTATACATTAGACATGCTTGATGGTGATGCCCTTCAGGCAATTATCGATAAAGAACAACCTGACTACGTTGTACCTGAAATTGAAGCCATTGCGACTGACACTTTAGTCGCACTTGAGGCAAAAGGGCTTAATGTTGTCCCTAGCGCAAAGGCAACCAAGCTGACGATGAACCGTGAAGGTATCCGCCGTCTTGCAGCTGAAGAGCTACAACTGACCACTTCACCTTATCACTTCGCTGATACCTATCAAGAGTTTAAGTCAGCGGTTGATGCAGTAGGTATTCCGTGTGTTTGTAAGCCGGTAATGAGTTCTTCAGGCAAAGGCCAGAGCGTAATTAAAAACGCCGACGATGTGGAAAAAGCTTGGAACTACGCTCAGGAAGGTGGTCGAACCGGAGCTGGACGCGTCATCGTAGAGGGCTTTATTGACTTTGACTACGAAATCACTCTATTAACCGTTCGCGCTGTCGATGGTACTCATTTCTGCGCTCCGATCGGTCACCGTCAGGAAGATGGAGACTACCGTGAATCTTGGCAGCCCCAAGTGATGTCAGATGCCGCACTTGAAGCCGCTCAAGATGCCGCGGGTAAAGTCGTCAACGCACTTGGTGGCTTTGGGATCTTTGGTGTCGAACTGTTTATCAAAGGTGATACAGTGATCTTTAATGAGGTCTCCCCTCGCCCACACGATACCGGCTTAGTGACTCTTATGTCACAAGATAGCTCTGAGTTTGCTCTACATGTTCGTGCATTTACAGGGTTGCCAATATCTGCCATTACTCAATATGGCCCAGCAGCTTCAGCGGTGATCTTAGGTCAGGGAACATCGACAAACATTCGTTTTGAAGGCGTTGCGGATGCTTTAGCGCAGCCTTTAACGCAAGTTCGTTTGTTTGGCAAACCAGACATCGATGGCCGTCGCCGTCTTGGTGTCGCGATCACTCGTCGCGAAGATATTGAAACTGCGATTAAAGACGCCGTAGAGAGTGCGAGCAAAGTAAACATACTTTACTAACACCGCATAACAGAAAAAGGCTTGGTTGAACCAAGCCTTTTTCATCTATTCACTTTCGATTAAATAGACTTCCTCGGCAAAACGAGTTAACCCCTTGTTGGCAATCTTAGGGTGTTCTTCATCCGCTTCATCTCGGTAGAGTCGCGTTACTTTGAATTCAGAAAATAACGTTCGAATCTCTTGTTCAGCAACCGAGAACGGAGGGCCAGCCATCTCATCCTGTCGATAATCAAGACTCACCAGTAAAATTCTGCCGCCAGGTTTGAGCAGCGACTTAATCCTTGCAACATATTCCACCCGCATCTCTTCTGGCAGCGCCACCAGTGAAGCACGATCGTAGACGATATCGACAGGCTTAAGGGGAGCAGTAAAGAAGTCTCCGGTGTAAATGGACAACTCATCAAACTGGAACAGTTCGTGCTGACCGTTGATAGGCACTACCATCGGCGTATAGAAATGTTCAGCGAAGAAAGCTCGCACCGCAATATTGCTTAGCTCCACGCCCTGCACATCGGCATGTTTCGTCGCTAGCCACACCAAATCTTCGGACTTTCCGCATAAAGGCACTAGCACCGTATCCTCATGGTTTGGTTTCGTGTGCTGCCAATACTCAATAAGTAATGGGTTCACATCTTCAAGATGAAAACCAATCTGATTTGCGGCCCATTTGCCATGCCAAAACTCGGGATCTCTCATTGTCATTCTCTATTGCTTACTTACTAGCGCATAGCCTATCTGAAAGCATCAAGAAGTGGTATAGCCAAATGCGCTTAGCTGAAAAGTTCATTCAGATTAAGTTCATATGGTCTGTTTATACTTGGTTACATAGTTGCGCTGAACCTTTTAAAAACCGAGGCACTCTAAACAGTGACATAGGATATGAGATGCTGTTCAAACTTTTGTCATTATGGTTCAGCAAGCGATTGGAAACGCGAAATCTACCCCCATTACTATGTAGAGATGAGCGGACTTAGTGATTGAATCTTTTTCGACACCTTTTAGCTAAGCCGAAGTACTGAATCGTGAAACGACCGTGGTTAAGGTGAAAAACCGTTTTAAGAAACCCGCAGCTTCGGGTTACCGAGACCTCAACCTTTTAGTCAAACTACCAAAAACGAACCTAATTGCAGAGGTGCAACTCCATCTTAAAGCTATCGCCGATGTAAAGAATGGTCCTGAGCATAAATTTTACGAACAAATCCAAAAGATAGAACGATTAGCGGCTGTTGAATCTCGCCAAATTAACGAAATTGAACAGGCACAAATTCGTACCATGCGCCACCAATCCAAAGAGCTCTACCAAAATGCGTGGCAACCCTACATCACGACTCATCTAAAAGCCGCTTAATAACGAAAAACTTGTCCCGTGTGGGGCAAGTTTTTTGCGTTATTTAGCAAAGCCTCATATTTTAAACTATATTGTTATCATAAACATAACAATAATAGGTGGAGGCTTAGTATGCGGTTTCCTATCTGGCAATTCACTCTTGTTTTCAGCCTGTTTACCAGCATTCTTTCCTACGGTCATGATGGCTATGGCCCTTTACAAAGCTATACCCAGTCTCCATTTCATACCAACAGCCTTTCGCCTCAGTTACGCTCTGGTTTCTCACTGCAAGACGATCAAAGCGAGATCTACACTTCCGGTACCATTTCCAGTATTTGGGCCGTGACCGCAAGCTACGAACTCGATTACTATCAAAATCAACTCGCGTTTGGTGCTAAGTGGCAACTCGATCCTCTCTGGCAACTCGACCTACATTACCGATGGAACTATGCTGGGAACAATCACCTTGACGGCCTAACCATCGCTTTTCATGACTGGTTTTCACTGGAACAGAACGGTAGAGAAGAGGTCAATAACAACCGCTTTGTTATCAACATGCCTGAGTATGGTATCGAACTGGAAGATTTTCGCGGCGAAACCCTCAGTCATGCAATCACTGGTTATTTGCAGTATCAGGTGTTTACCCAAGAGCATCACGGTTTATCGGTGGGAGCATCGCTTTATTACAACGATACCAAACACGGTATTTTTAGCTCTTCAGAGTTCGAACAAGCGATACAGGCCAACTACGGCTACCGAATAGATAAACACGCTTTAGACACCACGTTAGCACTAACATTTCGCAATACGCCGACTGTCTTTGCACAATTGCCCTATCGCAGTACCACTTGGTCAATGGGCGGCAGTTATCAGTATCAGATGTTTGAACACCATGCTTTTATCGGCCAAATTAGTGTCCATCAAGGGATCACTACAGACAATGGCGAGTTTTCAAAACCTTCAACCGAATTTACTATCGGCTATCGTTATACGCTAAAAAACACCGCAGTAGAGATCACCGCGGTAGAAAATATGTTTAACGCTGACAATAGCACTGACATCGCGTTTGGCGTTGCCTTCCGATATCGTTTCGGCGGGTAGGCCCTTTAGACGGCGAGAATACGGTTCACCGCCGCGGCAATTTCGGCATCAGAAGCTTGGCGCTGGAGAGAAAATGAGAGATATTGATCACCACGGACACTCAAAGAGCGATCCACTTCCGCCAAGCAATGCACTGTTGCACCTTCTAATACAAACGAAAGCTCAATCTCTTTGCTACTTATAAAGCCACTGTTACGAAACTCAATTTCCTGATAACAGCCCGATTTTGAGCTAAAGTTACCGCCACGTAACAAGCCTTTTTCTACGTCTGCTTTTACCATTGCAAAACCCGCCTGCTCTATTGCAGAAAGGATCTTTGCCACCACAGGTAAAGGTCTGACTTCGACAAAATCCCTATCTTTTGGATCGATGGCAAAATCAATATCCAACGTGGTTTCTAGCCAAACGTGGCACTGATTTTTTAATGCATTGAGCGCCGTGATTGGCGTTTCTTCATCTAAACGCATTTCAAAAGGCACCTGCTTGTGCTCATTTGGCTGGATGACAAATGGTTGTACCGCTTGAAGTTTAGCTAAAATAAAGTCCTGGTAACTGGTACTGTCTTCACTTTCGACCTTTACTTCCGTACACAATTTAAGATTAATGGCGTCAATTTGCTGCTCAACGTCTCCGCCTTTGATATGAACCGTACCTTTCAGTGTGTCACCTTGCATAACTGACAAGCTTTCTAGCACTGTATCCACTTTGGCCGCGCCAATACCCAACGACGCTTTTAACTTTCCAAACATAGTAAATCCTTGTAATTTTGTTGCAGTTACTGATCTAACGCGCTCAATGACTTATATCAAGTCGTTTCTTCACTAACGGTGTAAGAAAACGTGCGCTCGAATTCAATTCATTGGCTTAAATTGGGGCGATACTTGCAATCTTGGCACAAATGTATAACCATTTGTATAGTCAATTATAAAGTTAAATATTATGAGTAATTCTCCCCTTTATCTCCAGATCAAACGGTATATTGTCGAGCAAATTGATCAAGGTTATTGGCCTGTCGGCCATCGTATTACCACCGAGCTTGAACTGACGAAACAGTTTGACGTCAGTCGTATGACGGTAAACAAAGCGATACGAGACCTTGTATCAGAAGGACGTTTAGTCAGACGCCCTCGCCTCGGTACGTTTGTTTGTGCCCCAGACGACAAAGCGGAATCACCATTACTCGATATTCGTAACATCGCTAAAGAAGTTGAACAGCGTGGTAGAGCATACAGCAGTAAAGTGGTTAAACAACTGGCATTAACCGCCGATGATGTGGTCGCCATGAAGCTAGGTGTCATGTTAGGTAGTGACGTTTTCTACAGTGAAATCATTCACTTTGAAGATAAATCCCCCATACAACTCGAGTTGCGCTGGGTGAACGCAAGTTATGCTCCCAACTATTTAGAACAAGACTTTACGCAGATCACGCCCAACCAATATTTATCAGAAAACTGTCCTCTCAGCGCAATAGAGCATACGGTTGAAGCTATCGTTGCTGACGAAAGCGTGCGTGCGGCGCTTCGCCTTGCGATTAATGAGCCTTGTCTGCTGCTTAACCGCAGAACATGGAGCCAAGAAAAGCTCGTCAGCACTGCATTACTCTATCATCCTGGCACGAGATACAAATTAAGCTCTAAAGTTCTCCTTCCTTAGAGCATTTCATACTTTTTGACTGATCACATTTTTGCAACATTGCACTTGATCATTTAGCAAACTTGAATCAGTATTTGTATATACATTTGATTATGAGTATTACTATGAAGTCCTCTGTTGATGAAATCATCTTAACCAACGCTAAAGTAGTCACTATGACTCAGGGGAGCCGTGGCTATGCCATTTCGCCTCTGAGCAATATTCATATCAAACAAGGTCAAATCCTATCGTTAAGCGAATCGGCTATCTCTTCTGAGATCAATACATTTGATTGTGAAGGGAAACTGGTCACGCCGGGATTTATCGACTGTCACACTCATCTTGTTTTTGCCGGTAGCCGTGCAGACGAGTTCGAACAGCGTCTCAAAGGCGTTCCATACCAAGAAATCGCTCAACAAGGTGGCGGTATTCTGTCTACTGTACGCGCAACCCGCGCAGCCAGTGTTGATCAACTGACGGAACTGGCATTGCCTCGTTTAGACGGGCTGATTGCTAGCGGCGTGACGTCTGTCGAAGTGAAGTCAGGCTATGGATTGACGATAGAAGATGAAATCAAAATGTTGCGTGCTGCGCGTGCTCTCGAAGCTCACCGAAAAATTCGTGTTACGACCACATTACTTGCCGCACATGCCTTGCCGCCTGAATTTAGTGGACGTGCGGACGACTATATCGAGTTCGTCTGCCAAGAGATCATTCCTCAAGTAGCCGAAGAAAAGTTGGCGACGAGTGTAGACGTATTTTGTGAGTCCATTGGGTTCAACCTAAAGCAGACTGAACGCGTGTTTGTCACAGCCATTGAACATGGCCTAAAAATCAAAGGCCATACCGAACAGCTATCCAATCTTGGCGGTACAGAGTTAACTGCCAAGTATGGCGGCCTGTCTGCTGATCACATTGAATTTCTCGACTCGAAAGGTGTCGCCGCACTGGCACAATCAAACACGGTAGCCACCTTACTGCCGGGTGCTTTTTACTTCCTAAAAGAGACCCAACTACCGCCTATCGAGCTCCTTCGTCAACATAACGTGCCGATGGCGATTGCCACGGATTTGAATCCAGGTACGTCACCTTTTGCAGATTTGACTATGATGATGAATATGGGCTGTACACTATTTGGCCTAACACCAGAAGAAACCTTGCGTGGCGTCACTGCGAACGCTGCTCAAGCGCTGGGCTACGGTGAAAGCAGAGGTCAAGTTGCCCCAGGTTTTGATGCGGATTTGGCGATCTGGGATGTTGAACATCCTGCCGAGTTTAGCTATTTCCAAGGCGCTCCGAGATTGGCTGCGCGTCTTGTTGCCGGAGAGTTAGATCATGTCTAATCATGTCGTTACCAACCAAGATTTTCATTGGCAAGGCCGCCACGATGCGGAAGATGGCGCACTCGGTAAGCGTGTTCATCATGTGATTAAACAGCTCAGAGTTGATGAGCTCGAGCCGTATCACAATGCTGTAAGCTTGTTAGGCTTTTGTAGTGATGCTGGCGTCGCTCGCAACAAAGGGCGTATTGGCGCACGTAAAGCTCCAGATCTCATTCGTCGAGCCCTAGCAAATATGGCGTGGCACAAACAGAGTGCCTTAATCGACTTAGGCAATGTCATTTGTGATGACGACTTACTCGAGCAAAGTCAGGCTCAATGTGCTGACATCATTGCCACGGCTTTAAAATCAACGCCTGTGATCACTTTAGGTGGGGGGCACGAAGTCGCTTGGGCTTCATTTCAGGGGCTGGCGAAGTACTTTGAATTTCTAAACCCAGCCAAACCACCAAAAATCGGCATCATCAACTTCGACGCTCACTTTGATCTTCGCGCTTTCGAGAGTGAACACGCGGAAGTTAAGCCGAGTTCAGGAACCCCGTTTAATCAAATCCAGCGCTACTGTGCGACTCACGATTGGCCGTTTCATTACGCATGTTTAGGTGTTAGCCGCGCGAGCAACACCGAAGCACTATTTAATCGAGCAGATGAGTTGGATGTGTGGTACGTCGAGGATAAAGACCTCGCTCATTTAAACCACGTCTATCACCTAACTCAGTTACAGCATTTTATCGATAAGTGTGACTACATCTACCTGACCATAGATCTGGACGTCTTCCCTGCGGCGACGGCCCCTGGAGTGAGTGCGCCAGCAGCGCGTGGAGTCAGTATCGATATTCTCGCGCCATTTATTGAACGAATTCTGCATTACAAGCAAAAACTGGTCATAGCGGATATTGCCGAATACAACCCAACTTATGATGTCGACAGCCAGACAGCACGTCTAGCGGCTCGACTCTGCTGGGACATAGCAAACGCTTTTTCCGAAAAATAATAATCCATCAGGCAGAGGCTAGTGTTAACGGTGCATAAGCGCCCTAGCCCCCTTTTTGCCTGAACAACGTGAACCACAAGGAGTCTTACCATGACGGAACGCCAAGTAGAAGATAAGCGTCTCGATACGAATAGAACCATTCGCGCGCCACACGGCACGACATTGAGAGCAAAATCTTGGCTAACAGAAGCCCCGCTTCGCATGCTGATGAACAACTTAGATCCAGACGTTGCCGAGCATCCGCATTCTTTAGTCGTGTATGGTGGTATCGGTCGCGCTGCGCGCAACTGGGAGTGTTACGATAAAATCGTTGAAGTACTAGAGCGCCTAGAGGAAGACCAAACTCTTGTCGTTCAGTCAGGCAAACCTGTCGGCGTGTTCCCGACGCATAAAAATGCACCGCGCGTGTTAATCGCAAACTCAAACTTAGTGCCTCATTGGGCGAACTGGGAGCATTTTAACGAGCTAGATAAACAAGGTCTGATGATGTACGGTCAGATGACCGCTGGCAGTTGGATCTACATCGGTTCACAAGGTATTGTTCAAGGTACTTATGAGACTTTTGTCGCCGTTGCGAAAAAACACTTTGACGGTAACGCAAACGGTCGCTGGGTTCTGACTGGTGGTCTTGGCGGTATGGGTGGTGCTCAACCTCTAGCTGCGACTATGGCAGGTTTCTCAATGATTGCCGTGGAATGTGACGAGTCACGTATCGACTACCGTCTGCGTACTGGTTACGTTGATAAAAAGGCAACAAGTCTCGATGAAGCGCTTGCTATCATCTATGAGTCGGATACCCCTGTATCAGTCGGTCTACTAGGCAACGCTGCCGACATCTTCCCTGAGTTGGTTGAACGTAACATCACACCAGATGTTGTTACTGACCAAACCTCTGCTCACGATCCGTTGAATGGCTACTTGCCGATTGGTTGGTCTATGGAACATGCTGCTGTAATGCGTCTAAAAGATGAAGCCGCCGTGGTCAACGCAGCCAAAGAATCAATGGCGATTCAAGTTAAAGCGATGTTGACGCTTCAAGAACGCGGCGCCGCAACACTCGACTACGGCAACAATATCCGCCAAATGGCATTGGAAAAAGGTGTAGAGAATGCCTTTGATTTCCCTGGTTTCGTACCGGCATATATTCGTCCTCTATTCTGTGAAGGTATTGGTCCTTTCCGTTGGGCAGCGCTTTCTGGTGATCCAGACGATATCTACAAAACAGATCAAAAAGTAAAAGAGTTGATCCCAGATAATCCTCATCTTCACAACTGGCTCGATATGGCGAGAGAGCGTATTCAGTTCCAAGGTCTCCCGGCACGAATTTGTTGGGTAGGTCTGAAAGATCGTGAGCGTCTAGGTCAAGCATTCAATGAAATGGTTAAGAATGGCGAACTTAAAGCCCCTATCGTCATTGGCCGCGACCATCTAGACTCTGGTTCAGTAGCGAGTCCGAACCGTGAAACAGAAGGCATGATGGACGGTTCAGACGCGGTGTCGGATTGGCCACTGCTTAACGCACTGCTAAACACTGCTGGGGGAGCCACTTGGGTTTCACTTCATCACGGTGGTGGGGTTGGTATGGGCTTCTCTCAACACTCAGGCATGGTGATCTGTTGTGACGGCAGTCAGGACGCATCAGAGCGTATCGCACGCGTATTGCACAACGACCCTGCAACGGGCGTAATGCGCCATGCAGACGCGGGTTACGAGATTGCAAAACAATGTGCCGCCGATCAAGGGCTTGATTTGCCAATGCTTAACGAAGAACTAAACAAGCTTAAATAAGGATGATGAAGATGTTGAATCTAACGCTTAAGCCGGGACAACTTAGCCTACCAGTGCTACGTAAAATCAGCCGTTCACCAATCAACCTGACTCTTGACCCAGAGGCAATCCCTGCCATAGACGAGAGTACCAAAGTGGTAGAACAGGTGATCGCGGAAGATCGCACTGTTTACGGTATCAATACAGGTTTTGGCCTACTGGCGAACACACGCATCGCTCCGGAAGACTTGGAAACACTGCAAAAAAGTATTGTGCTTTCACATGCCGCTGGCATCGGTGAGTTTATGTCTGACGAAACCGTTCGTTTGATGATGGTTCTTAAGATCAACAGCCTTTCACGTGGTTACTCTGGTATTCGCCTTAAAGTCATCCAGGCGCTAATAGACTTGGTCAACTCACAAGTCTATCCATGTGTACCGCAAAAAGGGTCTGTAGGTGCCTCTGGCGACCTTGCCCCGCTTGCGCACATGAGTACCGTTTTGCTTGGTGAAGGTCAGGCACGCCACAACGGCAAAATCATCTCAGGTGTTGAAGCACTCAAGATCGCAGGTCTGACACCAATTACGCTGGCGCCAAAAGAAGGTTTGGCTCTACTTAATGGCACTCAGGCATCAACAGCCTTTGCTCTTGAAGGCCTGTTTGCGGCAGAAGACCTTTTCGCCTCAGCCACTGTGTGCGGGGCTATGTCTGTTGAAGCGGCACTCGGAAGTCGTCGTCCATTTGATCCACGAATCCACCGCGTACGTGGTCATCGTGGCCAGATGGATGCAGCAATGGCATACCGCCATCTGCTTGACAACACGAGTGAGATAGGTGAATCGCATACTTGCTGCGAAAAGGTACAAGATCCCTACTCATTACGTTGTCAGCCACAAGTTATGGGCGCATGTTTACAGCAGATCCGTAATTCAGCAGATATTCTTCAGACTGAGGCGAACTCTGTATCGGATAACCCGTTGGTATTCGCAGATGATGGTGACATTATCTCGGGTGGTAACTTCCACGCAGAACCTGTCGCGATGGCAGCCGATAACCTCGCTCTAGCGATTGCAGAGATCGGCAGCCTATCTGAGCGTCGCATGGCGCTGCTCATCGACAGCGCTTTGAGTAAACTGCCACCATTCCTTGTTGACAATGGCGGGGTTAACTCTGGTTTTATGATTGCTCAAGTCACTTCTGCGGCGCTTGCAAGCGAAAACAAAACCTTGGCTCACCCAGCTTCAGTAGACAGTTTGCCGACATCAGCTAACCAAGAAGACCATGTTTCTATGGCGACATTTGCTGGTCGTCGCCTACGTGATATGGCCGAAAATACACGTGGTATCTTAGCGGTTGAATACTTATCAGCTGCGCAAGGATTAGACTTCCGCGCACCAAACAAGTCATCAGCGAGAATTGAGGAGGCGAAACAGATCCTACGTGAGAAAGTTAGCTTCTATGATAAAGATCGCTACTTCGCTCCAGATATTGAAGCGGCAAACTCACTGCTTATGATGGCGGTTCACAATCACCTAATGCCAGAAGCGATTCTACCAAGTATTGCGTAAGGACTAAGGGTTAAAAACAAAGCCCCTACTTGTATAAGTAGGGGCTTTATCGTTTTTACGGCAAACAAACCTTTATATCCAACGCCTTACTCGTTGCTTGTAGTCCAGATACTGTGAACCAAACAGCGCTTCTAGCGCTCTCTCTTCGGGCAAGATTTGAAAGCGATTCATGTACACAATAAAGCCGAAGCTAAACACGATCGCTAGCAGATTTTGTTGCCAATATGCATAACCAAACAGCAGTACAAACAACCCTAAATACATTGGGTTGCGCGTGTAAGAATAAATACCAGAGTCCACAACCGTCGATGCATCGTCGACCTTTATCGGGCTTACGGTTGTCTGAGCACGGCGAAACTCGTAAATTCCCGCTAAACCAACAAACCCAGCCACGACAAAGCAGAGAGCAAACAGCAAGCCAGCGAGGGGAAGGTTTACCTGAAAAGTGAGAAATTCATGACTCAACTGGTTACTCGCGACAATAAACAGTACAAACAGTGCGACAGGTGGGATTTTACGTTCCAATTTGTCCATGGAATCTCCCTAGAGATAAGATCGTATAGAATAAAAATAGCTCAGCGTTTGACGCTGAGCTATTCGATTTAAACAATCTGTAACAGAGCTTGCAAAGGATGCTGCGTTTTGACCTGTTCAAATCGCTTAACCTGACTGCGGCATGAGTAACCCGTGATCAGACAGCGATCTTTTGGCAAATCCTGCAAACGGGGTTTCCAACTTAAGCCATAGATATCTTTCGACATTTGCAGCTTGTCGACCTCATGGCCGAATGTACCGGCCATACCACAACATCCAACCGGCACAGTGTTTAGCTTGGCGCCGAAGTGAGCAAAAATCGCTCCCCACTCTTTTTCAGCGTTAGGCATTTTTGTCTTTTCAGTACAATGAGCAAACAGATACCACGGTTGCTCTTCACTCGCCGGACGTTGTTCAAATTCAACCAGTTTTGGTTCTAACCATTCGTGAACCGTCAGTACTTGGAAATCACCTCGCTGATCACCCAACACCTCCTGATATTCATCTCGATAGCAAAGAACTAACGCCGGATCGACACCCACGAGTGGTACGCCAACATCCGCCACTTGCTGAAGAAACGCTGCGGTGTTCGAAGCACTCTGCGCGAAACGTTTAAGGAAACCTTTAACGTGCTGTGCTTTACCATTTGGTTTAAACGGCAATAGCACTGGTGTCTTGCCAAGTTTCGCGACCAATGAAGCAAAATCTTCGACCACTTGCGCGTCGTAATAACTGGTAAATGGGTCTTGAACGATAACAACGTGGTTTGCTTTGTCCTCTTTGGACATCGCGGCAAGTTGTTGAAGGTCAAAAGCTTTGAGTGCCGATGTGCGCTGAGCCAAAGTAGGAACAGACAAGAGCGGCGAATCAACATAGCCTACTGATTTAGCGGTTAAGTCTTGAACCCACTGCTGTTTCAGCGCGCCATTGACCAGCTTTGGCGCTTTAGCCAAAACGGGCAACATAGTTTCGATGTTCGCAACTAGATAATCCTTCACTGGACGCTGGTAACGAGAGTAGTAAATATTTAGGAAGCGTGAGCGGAAGCTAGGTACATCAACCTTGATTGGGCATTGACTGGCACACGCTTTACACGCGAGACATCCATTCATCGCTTCATAAACTTCATGAGAGAAATCATACTCATGACGCTTATTGAGGGTGTTGCGCACCCTTTCAATCATCGTCTTGATGGTTGCGTTATCTTCTAGGGTCTGCTTTTCGAGATCAAGAATATCAACCCCTTGCTCTGTTAGCTGTCGCAACCACTCTCGCACCATTCCCGCACGACCTTTAGGTGAATGGCGACGATCCGCGGTCACTTTCATAGAAGGACACATCGGCGATGAGGTATCGTAATTGAAGCATAACCCGTTCCCGTTACATTCCATCGCTTGTTTGAAGCTATCTCGTACCTCTACGTCGATCTGGCGATCGAAGTAACCACGCTTAACATCCGTCACCTTAACCAGCTCTTCATTGCTGTCAATCGGCGTACAGATTTTGCCCGGGTTCATCTTATTGTGTGGGTCACAAGCCGCTTTGACACGGCGCAGCTCAGCAAACAATTCTTCGCCGAAGAATTCTGGTCCGTATTCAGAGCGATAGCCTTTACCGTGCTCACCCCACATCAAACCACCATACTTAGCCACCAGCTTGACGACTTCGTCAGAGACTTGATGCATCAATGCTTCTTGCTTCGGATCGCACAAGTCCAGCGCGGGTCGAACGTGCAACACACCAGCATCAACGTGACCAAACATGCCGTAATTCAGCGACTTGGCATCGAGCAATTCGCGAAACTCACCGATAAAGTCCGCAAGATTTTCTGGTGGCACACAGGTATCTTCAGCAAAGGCGACTGGTTTTGCTCTTCCTTTCGCCGCACCAAGTAGGCCAACCGCTTTTTTACGCATGTTGTAGATACGGCCAATACTCGCCACATCATCACACACTTGATAGCCAATAATGCCCGCTTCTTCATTCGCAAGCATGTCATCGAGTCGTTGACATAAGGCCTTCACCTGTTGCTCAACTTCCTCAACATCTTGCCCTGCGAACTCAACCATGTTGATGCCCTGCATGTCTTTGCCAGGAACATCCGTCAATAGATCACTAACGGTATGCCAAACGATATCTTGTTTAGCCAGATTAAGAACTCGCGAGTCAACCGTTTCGACCGAAAGCGCCTTGGCTTCGACCATCAAGGGCGCGTTACGTAACGCGGAATCAAAACTGCTGTACTTGATGTTGACTAGAGTGCGTGCTTTAGGAATTGGCGTTAAATTCAGCTTCGCTTCAGTGATGAAGGCTAATGAACCTTCTGCGCCACATAACACTCGTGTAAAGTTGAATTGATCCGTCTCGGTATCTAATGCATTTTTCAGGTCATAACCTGTTAGAAAACGGTTGAGTGGTGGAAACTTCTCCTCGATCTGTTGGCGTTTTTCACGACAAATTCGCTCCGTCGTGTTGTAAGCCTCATAGGCATACTCACCTTCTGTAGGCATGCCATGTGACAGATCCGACTCCAAACATGAACCGTCTGCAAATACGGCTTGCACAGACAACACATGATCAGACGTTTTGCCGTATTTAAGAGAACCCTGGCCTGAAGCGTCGGTGTTAATCATACCGCCTAGTGTGGCTCGGTTACTGGTTGATAAGTCTGGAGAGAAAAAGTATCCATAAGGGCGTACCGCATCATTGAGTTGGTCTTTAACAACACCTGTTTGTACGCGAACCCAGCCTTCCGCTTCGTTAATCTCCAGTACCTTATTCATATGGCGAGACAAATCCACCACAATCCCCTTCGTCAAGGATTGACCATTGGTGCCTGTGCCACCACCACGCGGAGAAAAGGTGACTCGTTCATATTGAGACTGAATGGCTAACTTACCAATTAACGCAACGTCTTGAGTTGTTTTAGGATGAACAACTGCCTGAGGTAACTGCTGATAAACACTGTTATCGGTAGACACGGCTAATCGACTTGAATACTGACTTTCAATATCGCCACTAAAACCGTTCGCTTTGAGTTGTTCGAGAAAGGTGAGTACGATCGGATCCACATCCGATTGAGAATCTAATCTTGGTAACATTTGCTTCCTGCCCCCTACGACGCCGATCCTATCAGCACTGGGTTCGCTAAAGTGTAAAAAACTATTATTTGAATCAGGTCACTTTACAACATTTAAAAGAGTGATCAAAACAGAAATGCAGTGTCAGAATGGAAGTTATCGCATTTTTTTCCCACACTTATAAATAATTGATCCAATTTAAAGTGTTTCTATGAGCGAATCATCCATGAAAAAAAATAAAATCGTCACCACCGAAGACATTCTATTAAAGTTATGTCAGTCCGTTTCAGGTGTTCTAACTTCTGCAACGAGCTCAAATGTTACCTACTCTGCAATGGTGCAGAAAATTACCAAGACCAGCCTTAAACCTGACTTTGGCTGTTTTGTACTGTTTGACGGAGGGTTCTCAGGGTTAGTCGTGATTAACTTCACTGCAAAAGCGGCACTCGAAGTCTACACAAACTATATGCGAAACATGGGAATGCCCGACGAAGAACTTGCTGTGCTGCATACCTCAGATGAAGTGGCAGATGTTCTGGGTGAATTGATGAACCAACTGGTTGGTCACTTTACCAACCAAGTACGCAAAGACCTGCAAACACACATTACTCAAAACCAGCCAAAGATGCTCTCTTTAAACAAGCAAGTGAATTTGTCTGTCGATACCAATCTTGATCGCCCACAAGCACGCCGTGTTACCTTCTCAACTGAGCAGGGCAACATTTTTTACTTAGAGCTAGCAATGGACAAAACTGAGTTCATTCAACTTGAAGAATTTGACGTCGCTGAGGATGAATGTCCAGATACGATCCTAGAACAAACACAGCTTAAGATGAAAGCGAGTCAAGAGAGCAAAGCGGCTTCTAATCAATCAAGCAATGCGAATGACTTACTTGATGAACTAGGAATCTAACTTCACGACGTCACTCTGACCCAACTCAACCACGCCCCGAATACCGGTGGCGTGGTTGCACATCCCCCACCCCACAACGTTTATAACTACAACGTATTTCCGTTTTTACTCAGAAAACGTTAAAATGTTCGACTTTTCTAAATGAGTGAAACGTAAAGCGGTCGATGGATAAACAAAAAGCCCTCAAAAAAATTGCCAAATGTTTAGAGCTTGGTAACTCTGCCAACGTCAACGAAGCAGCCAATGCGATCAAAATGGCTCATCGTCTGATGCTCAAATATGGCCTCGATAAAGACGATATCGAGTTTATCAAAATGGGCAAAACACAATCGACCCACTTACTTCCAGCCAGTGTCGCTTCAAACTTGTTACGCATCATTCGTGGCATCAACACTAAGTTTGGTGTCGAAGCAGTACTACTTAACCATAAAGGCCTCAAACGTGTAGAGTTTATCGGTGAAGCTGACCGCGCTATCTTTGCTGCCTTCGCGTTTGATATTATTTATCGAGAGATGAACGAACAAACTGGCCGCTTCCGTAATGGTTTTGCCGGAACAGGGACACCCGCCAGTGAAGTCACTCGCCGAGTTAACTCATTCTTATCAGGCTGGGTGGAAGGTGCGCTGGAAAAACTTCCAATCATTAGCCCAGATGAAGAGTCTGCAAAAAAGATCGATGACTATATTGATAAAGAGTTTAAGAACATCGATCGAGAGACCTTTAAGCAGCAACTTAGGGAAGCGATGAAAAATCTTACTGAAGATTACGAAGTCGGTCTTAAGAAAGGTCGCACTGTGTCAGTCAATCGTCCAATCAACGGGGCCCAAGCGCCGAAAATGCTCAGATAATGTAATTTTCGTTCAGCTATCGTTAATCTTCGGTCAATTAATCTTGATATAAATTGACATAATAAATGGCATCAGGTTTATTCACTGTCATCCAAAAAAACAGACATAAGTCTGGTTCAAAATATAATGATACACGGAGATGTTATCGTGAAAAAAATCACGCTTGCTCTAGCAGTAGCTATCGCTCTTTCTGGCTGTCAGGCAACTCAACGCCAAAATGCCACTACCGGTGAATCAGAGACTAACTCTGCGACCAAAGGGGCATTGATTGGTGCCATCGCAGGCGCAGCAGTTGGTCTAGCGACCGGCGATGATGCAAAAGAACGTCGTAAACATGCGCTCATTGGCGCTGCGGGTGGTGCAGCAGTGGGTGGTGGTGTGGGCTACTACTTCGACCAGCAAGAAGCCGCACTACGCAAACAGCTTCTCAATTCTGGTGTTCAAGTTGAACGTGTTGGTGAGAACCAACTTCTGCTTCGCCTTGAAAACGGCATCGGCTTCCAGTCGAGCTCTTACCAACTAGACCCAAGCATCCACAACACGCTGCGCGGCGTTGCACAAATTCTTGTTGAATACCCAGATACAAGCTTAGTCATTGACGGCCATACAGACAGCACAGGTAGTGACACCACAAACCAAGTTCTATCTGAACGCCGCGCTGAATCTGTTCGCTCTTACCTAGTATCTCAAGGTGTTGCTGCAGGTCGTGCAGTCGCACGTGGTAATGGTGAGCGCTACCCTCTGTGTTCAAATAGCACCGCGGAAGGCCGAGCTTGTAACCGCCGTGTAGAAATCCAGATCCTACCTCTTAAGTAATCTGCATTTCTCAACGTGACCATTTCTATTGGCTTCTCCGGAAGCCAATTTTATATCCATCACCTCAAATATGTTCAATTGTTATCAATTTTTACCGAGTAATTGATATACTTAGCAAATACTGCCCGCTTGCCAATCATGTCCAGAGGTTAATTTGCGCATCCTTCCCCTTCTACTGCTAGCGTTGTCCGCCTTTAGCTATGCCCAAACGGTAGAAGAGCTGATCAAAAGTGCCCAAAACAACAATGTCCACGCTCAGCTTGAGCTGGCTGAGATGTATAGCCAAGGCAATGGTATCGAACGCTCAGACTCAGAGGCGTTTTATTGGTATCAGCAAGCGGCCGAAAGTGGCAACTCATCTGCGGCGATTTATCTAGGGCGTGCTTACCTTAACGGTGTTGGAACGAACCCCGATGTTGAAAAAGCGATTTTTTGGTTAAACAAAGCCGCGTTTGAGGGAGATCCCCAAGCGCCTCGTCTTATCGGTGAGCTATACGAAAACTTGCAGCAGCCACCCAATAATTTGGACCTTGCTGAGATCTGGTATCTCGAAGCGGCGAAGAACGATCCCAACGCAGAAAACGCCTATGCTCGTATTTTAGAAGAGCAATTTAATGCCCGAAGAGCGAAACAAGTGGCCGCTATTGATCAGCTTGAAGTGGCATTTGATCACCAAGAAATCGAATTGAGTCCAACAGCAAAGTCTGTATCGCAAAGCCAACAGGCGGCAAACAGTCTGGTATATGCTCTATCCGCATTACTGCTGGTGAGTCTCACTCTTGTCGGCTGGTTATTGCGAAAGAACCAAACGCTCCGAAAAACCGCCAATACCACCGAGTCAGACACGCAACGACAGCAGATCAAACTTGAACGAGAACTCAAGCGCAAGGAAGATATTCTCAAGCAGCAAAAACGACAAATGGAGGTCATGTATCGCCATATCAAAAAGCAGCAAGAAAATACCAAGCCGGTAGTCACAGAGAGTCACAGTGAGAAGCCCCTAACGCTAGCGTGTGCCCTTTTTGGCTTTAACCCAAGCAAGATACCCGCCGAAAAGGAGATCAAATTAAGATACAAGCAACTGTGTAAAATCTACCACCCAGATCTCAAAGGCAGTGAAGAAGAAATGAAGCGTTTGAATCAAGCGTTGAAAATAATTCTTTCAAGTGTTAATAAATAGTTACATTTAAATTTATAAATATTTCACTTACCTTTTCAGCGTTTAAAACACAAGGCTGCGCAATCGATCACCTTCCCAATACACGTAACAAATGCTTAACTAAACCACGTAGTTTGTGTCATACTCCAGCGCGAAAATAGCACCTAAAAAATTAAGGTGGGGAGAGTATATGTTTACTATTGAAGGCGTGTGCGACTGGTGTAAGAAACCAAACATGCTAACCAAACATGATTACGTTGACGGAAAATGTCACCATTCATGTAGAGAGTGCAATGGCCTAGCGACTTTTGATGTTCGTCAGTTTAACATTGAAGAGTTACAACATAGAGAGCGACAACTTAGCGCTCTACGCTAATCAGCATTGTGTCTCCAGCGATGTAAATAAGCCACCGAATGACGGTGGCTTTTGTATTTTTAGTCTCTCAGTCACTGACGGCTAATCTGCATCCGGTTGTGACTCAGGAGCGGCTTGTTCAAACGCCGCAAGCTTATTAAGTGACGCCGTCACTTGAGTAATGTTCGGATACGCAGAGAGATCAACCTTAAACCGCTTGGCATTGTAAACCTGTGGAACGAGACAGACATCAACCAAGCTAACATCGTCTCCGACACAGTAGCGCCCTCGTGTCAGTTTTAGCCTCTGCTCTAGAGCATCAAACCCTTTCATTATCCAATGGGCATACCATGATGATTTCTCTTCGTCCGTGACGTTGAGTGTTTGAGAAAGATACTGTAAAACGCGCAAGTTATTGAGCGGATGAACATCAATCGCAATATCATGAGCCATCGCCTTAACCAGATAACGTAATGCTCGGTCAGTTGGCGTCAACAACACTTCCGGATAGGTCTCATCGAGATAGTCGATAATCGCTAAGGACTGATTAAGCCGCATCTCACCATCAATAAAAACGGGTACCAATTGATTGGGGTTGAGACGCTTAAAATCGGTCGAGTGCTGTTCTCCACCATTTTTAATCAAATGAATGGATCGCTGCTGATAGTCTAGCCCCTTAAGATTGAGGGCAATTCGGACTCGATAGGCCGCAGATGAGCGCCAGTAACCATATAAAATACGCTCACCCATACTTAGCCACTTGTTGGTCAATTGCACCAAAAATCGAGTGCCCATCGTTATCAAGCATTTCTATTTTGATCCGGTCACCAAACTGCATGAACCCTGTAGAAGGTGAACCATCACGAATCGTCTCTATCATTCGCACTTCTGCAATGCATGAGTAACCCACACCACCTTCGGCAATCGCGGTGCCATGTTCTGTCCCCTGTTTGTTTGACACCGTGCCCGAACCGATAATCGCACCGGCAGACAGTGGACGACTCATAGCAGCATGCGCAATGAGCTGTGGAAACTCAAATGTCATATCCACACCGGCGTTAGGGCATCCAAACGGCTCATTGTTGTAAAAACTTAATAGCGGCAGATTGACCTTGCCACCATCCCAGTCACTGCCTAATTCATCAGGTGTGACCGCAACCGGAGAAAAAACAGACGAAGGTTTAGATTGGAAGAAACCAAATCCTTTTGCTAACTCGTTTGGAATCAAACCGCGTAATGAAACATCATTGACGAGCATGACAAGTTTGATTGCCTGAGCAGCCTCTTCAACACTGACTCCCATTGGTACATCACCGGTGATAACGGCAACCTCACCTTCAAAATCGATGCCCCATGCTTCATCAACGACCGGAATATCATCACACGGGCCAATAAAGGCATCCGACCCACCCTGATACATTAGAGGATCGGTCCAGAAACTTGGCGGCATTTCCGCGCCACGCGCCTTACGCACCAATTCAACATGATTGACATAGGCTGAGCCATCCGCCCACTGGTAGGCTCTTGGTAACGGTGATTCGCACTGCAGAGTCGAGAAAACCATTTCGTTGGTCAATTCGCCGTTATTCAATGCGATGTACATTTCATTTAACTGTGGCTCAACACGCTGCCAGTCATCCAGTGCTTGCTGCATTGTCTGTGCGATTTCTGGCACCGCGACACAGTGAGTGAGTGATTTGTTCACAACAACCAATAAGCCATCTCGGCTGCCATTTTTTAGGCTTGCTAACTTCATTCTATTTGCCCTTATTTTTGTTCTTTCCAGCTATCGATATACTGCTCATTTTCAACCTGACGTGCGTGCTCACTAATTTCGAGTGCATGACGGGTATCGATCATCACTGCCACTTCATCGGTGAATTTCTTCTTATACTCCTGCCCTGCTTTAAAGGCCTTGGGATGTGGGCCGTGAGCAAATCCAGTGGGATGAAAGGTCACCATTCCCGCCTCAATGTTGTCGCGACTAAAGAAATCCCCTGCGTGGTAGAACAGCACTTCATCGTAATCATCATTGTTGTGGTAAAACGGCACCTTTAACGCCCCAGGATCACTTTCAATAGGCCTTGGCACAAATGTGCAAATAACAAATCCTTGCCCCACAAATGTCGTATGCGCTGACGGCGGCAAATGATAACGGTGCGACATAAGTGGCCTGATATCACGCCAGTTCACTCGGACCACAGAAAGGTCACCATGCCAGCCAATCGCATCTAGCGGATTAAACGGATAAGTGACGACGCTCACCTGTTCATGACGTTTAATATGAACTTGTGTTGACTGTTCTGAATACTGATCTTTAAAGGCCTGATCAATTTTCGGAACGTCGAGCACCGCTGGGTCAAAAACAGCGTGATTACCAACCATGCCTTTTTCCGGCAAGGTATAAGCGGCATCCGTGTTTTCAATCATCAGGATGAACATCGGCTCATGGGGTTCAAGCCGCCAAGTGGTCGAGCGAGGGATCATCACGTAATCCCCTTCAACCACCTCAAGGTGTCCATAGTCACAAAACAGATCGGCTTTGCCCTGATGAATGAATAAGAGTTCATCGCCGTCTGCGTTGCGTGCTAGGTGATCCATCGCACTATCGAGCTTCCAGATACGAACTTTACAGTTAGCGTTATGCAGAAGGTAAGGTACCGACCATGGAGAGTTCTGAATCGAGGCTTCCACTTGGTTGAAATTGAACGCACGAGGTTTTAGCTCACCCTGCCAATCACTCCAACCTGTAGGGGCATGCTGGTGATGGAAGTGAGCGGCAGGGCCAAAGAAACCACTGCGCCCCGCTTCGCGTTCATAAATCGCTTGTTCCGGGAAGTCAGCGTGTGCCTGCTTGGAGCACACTCCCTCCCGATGCGGGAATGTTATCCATTTATGCATCGTTTAGTACTCCACGACGAATTTGATCTTCTTCAATCGATTCAAACAAGGCTTTGAAGTTACCTTCGCCAAAGCCCTCATTACCTTTACGCTGAATAATTTCAAAGAACACCGGACCAATAACCGTCTGGGTAAATATTTGAAGTAAAATACCATCCTTCATTGGCGCACCATCGATAAGGATCCGCAGATCACGTAACTTATCGACGTCTTCACTGTGACCTTCCACACGTCCATCGATCTTTTCATAGTAGGTGTCAGGTGTCGGCATAAACTCCATGCCACGGTCACGAAGTGTCTGTACCGTTTGATAGATGTTATCCGTCGTTAGGGCGATATGTTGAATACCTTCACCGTTGTATTCACGGATAAACTCTTCTATTTGTGATTTGTCGTCAGAAGATTCATTGATTGGAATACGGATCTTGCCACAAGGCGCGGTCATCGCACGGCTGACAAGGCCAGTCAGTTTGCCTTCGATATCGAAGTAGCGGATTTCTCTGAAGTTACCGATACGCTCGTAAAATCCAGACCACAGATCCATATTGCCTTGCTTAACATTATGGGTTAAGTGGTCAATCTCGTACAAGCCGACATCCATCTTTTCTAAACGTTGTTTGGCATCGTCATAAAAGCGGAAATCGACTTCGTAAATACTGCCATCTTGGTAGCGATCAACAAAGTAAAGCAGACTCTCACCGATACCATAGATCGCTGGAATACTGAGTTCCATTGGACCTATCTCAGTGATGTACTCTTTCGCACCATTGTCTAGTGCTTGTCTCATCGCAACCGAAGAATCTTTCACTCGGAAGGCCATGCCACAAACTGAAGGACCATGTACCTTAGCAAATGCATGAGCCTGACTGTGTGGCTGAGCATTTACGATAAAGTTCACGTCACCTTGACGGTAGAGCCAAGCCTCTTTAGAACGGTGTTTTGCGACTTCTGCAAACCCAAGTGAGTTAAACAACTGCTTTAGGTCTTGAATACCCTTCTCATCTGCCGCTGTGTATTCGACAAACTCAAAACCATCAGTGCCTAATGGGTTGTACGCTTCGTTCATTTGATGTCCCTCGTGTATTAGTAACTACCATGTATCTATCAATAACTTGGCTTATCACGAGCAAAAAATGAATCTTTACGCGCAATTTCAAGGTTACGCAAATGTAATCAAAAACTGTAAACGGCGAATTTAATAACCCATTTTAACCATTAAAAACAACAACTTAAAATATAACCACACAGTAACATTTACTTTACATTTCAAGCATCAACGGCCGTGAATGAGGAATTTTTCAACTTTGCCTACATCGAGTTCTGAACCTAAGAGTGCGTGCCATTAGTGTTTGATAAAACGAGTAAATAATCACCTGAACATGTATAAGCCCAACAGATACCTGACGATAAAAAGCCTGTCAGAGTCACCGATAGATTGACGTAGCGCAGTTTACGACTCGGCTGAGCAAGATATGGTAATCTCCTCTGTTCCTAACGAGGTATAACAATGACTCAAATTAATCGTGAACGTCTGGTCGAACACTTTATTCAACTTGTCAAAATTGACAGTGAATCTCGCAACGAAAAGCAAATTGCTGAAACGCTAGCAGAGCAGCTCGGGGAGCTTGGCTTTACCGTACATAAGTTAGCTGTCCCACAAGATGTCTCCAATGGCTTTAACGTCTACGCTCGCTTGGAAGGTGAACTTGCCGACAGCATCGTACTGAGTTGTCACATGGATACCGTAACCCCAGGAATTGGTATTGAGCCTATCATCGAAAATGGCATTATCCGCTCTAAGGGGAATACCATCCTTGGCGGTGATGACAAGTCGGGTATCGCAGCTATCATGGAAGCAGTCCGTTGTATTCAAGCGGCTAACCAAGCTCACAAGACCATCGAGATAGCTTTCACTGTTCATGAAGAAGGCGGACTATTTGGTTCGCAGCACTTTGACATGTCTTACATCCAGTCAGACAAAGCGATCGTACTCGATACAGGAGGGCCGATTGGCACCATAGTCAATGCCGCTCCGGGTCAGCAAAAAATCGTCGCCAACTTTATCGGTCGTCCTGCGCACGCCGGTTTGGCGCCAGAAGAAGGCATTAGCGCGATTCAAGTCGCAGCAGATGCTATCACTCAAATGAAGCTACTGCGCATCGATCACGAAACAACGGCTAATATCGGGATTGTACAAGGCGGTAATGCGACCAACATCGTTATGCCTTCTTTAAAAGTGGTCGCAGAAGCGCGTTCACTAAATGATGAAAAACTCTCCCAGCAAGTATCGCATATGATTGAGACGTTTCAGGCAGCGGCCGATAAGTATGGTGCTCAAGTAGAGATTGATTCAACCCGCGCATACAACGCATTTGTCATTGCTGATAACCACCCTCATATCGAAGCAGTTAAAGCATCATTTGAGGCGATTGGTGCTAAGCCTTACACCAAAGGAACTGGGGGTGGTAGTGATGCAAATAACTTCAATGCGAAAGGATTAACCACCGTAAATATCTCAACAGGTATGGCAAAAGTACATACCACAGAAGAGTTTATCGCCATTGACGATATGGTCAAAGTAAGTGAGTTTGTTCAACACTACCTTACACACTAACCGTAAAAAAAGCCGCGACCGCGGCTTTTTTATTCTCTGGTTAATTTGACCAGCCGCGCTTCGCGTACCTCTTGTTTCATCATCGAACCGAACTCTTCAAAGGACAGTGGCTGAGAAAACAAGTAACCTTGGTATTGGTCGCATCCTTCTTGACGTAAAACATCAAGCTGCTCCTGATACTCAACCCCTTCAGCCACCAGCTTAATGCCTAAACTATGTCCCATCTGAATGATGGTTCGAACAAGCACTCGGTCTGAGTGGCTAACGGCACAATCATCGACGAAACATTTATCTATCTTGATCACATCCGTCGGTAACTGTTTGAGATATTTAAGGCTAGAGTATTCGACACCAAAATCATCAATCGCAACCGAAACGCCAATGGCTCTCAACTGACGACAGATATCGGTAATGTTTTCTGGGTCACTCATTAAGGTCGACTCTGTAATCTCCATCTGCAATAGATGCGATGGCAGTTGTGTCTCTTTTAATGCGTGGCATACCACTTCGAACAGATCAGCATGAGCAAACTGAACCGTTGAGACATTGACAGCAATACAGATGGATAGCCCCTGATCATGGTAACGTTTTGCTTGACGGCATGCTTCTATGATTATCCACTGGCCGACAGGCACGATCTGAATCGTTTTTTCCGCAATAGGGATAAATTCACCTGGGGAAATAGGCCCAAGCTGAGGATGGTTCCAGCGCAACAACGCTTCAGCACCAACAATGCGTGCGGTTTCAATTTCCACTTTGGGCTGGTACATCAACAAAAATTGATCGCTTAATAACGCCGACTTAATCTCCGTTTCAATCTGATGCTGCCTAATTGTCTCGCCAAGTAGTTCATCATCAAACCAGCACACCGCTCCCGCTCCTTCTGAGCGTGCTTTATACAATGCAAAATCTGCGTTTTTTTCCCATACTTCGGTGCTGCCAAGTGCATCTCCTGCCATCGCAACGCCAATACAGTAAGACAACCGATGAGATGTATTGTCGACATTGAACATCACTCTTTGATGGCGGCTCAGTTTATCAACCAGATCATTGAGCTTTTCTACAATGTCCTGTTGCTCCACAACGACGAGAAATTCGTCACCACCAAAACGGTAAACCTTACCATCATCTCCGACCAAGTCTTTCATATGCCTGGCAAACGCGACGAGAAGATCATCTCCATGGCGATAACCAAGCCTGTCATTGACATTTTTAAACCCTTCTAACCCAATGTGGATCAGCCCAAATTTCTTGGCGTTGCTCTCATTTATTCGGCTTATGTCCTCCCGATACGCATTGATATTCGGCAGTTTTGTGAGGTAATCGGTTTGACTTTCTATTTTAAAGACAAGGGCTTGCTGCTTGGTCTTCATATATGAATAGGTCATCAATGTTGCGAACACACTACTCGCTGTCATTTCAATCGACACATCGATAAAGGCATCAAACTCAGTGAGTGACAGTTGATATAGGTAGCCATTGATCAACGCTGCACAAACAGCAATCGGCCATAACGTTCCGGGGAATAACACCACATAGCATAAAGGAAGCGCAAAGAGGCACACCTTGATCTCATCAAGACCGAAGTGCTGCACTAAACCTCCAGCAATAAATATCGCTACACCAGCAAACGCACAAAGGTGTTTGAATGCAAGTACTTGCGTGTATAACGCAAAGAGGAGTAATGCAGGAAATAGGTAAAACGGCATCTCCCACGGATGTGGATCAGATAAAAGTGCACGGGACATGACGCCCACTGCAGCAATATAGGCGATATAGCTTATAATCTGCACGCTTTCATTGAGTTTAAACAGCCGCATCCTGAGCCTTCATTTCCCAAGCAATTACTTTAAACGTAGCGCATTTTCTGAAAATCGCTTTACTCGTTACCAAATCAGTGCCTCTATCCTGAGACAGATAATAAAAACGCCTCTAAGATAGAGGCGCTTTTAGAGCGAAGGCGGAAACAGACTAAAGACCCAGCTCTTGCGATAAGGCCTTCATTTGTTTTAAATCCATCTGATGAACACGAATCATTTGTTCAACTTGACTCAACCTTGATTGTGCTTCGTCTTGCTTATCACACGCATCTGATTTGGCGTCCCAAGAGGTGCCTTCCAAATAGACATCACACTGTTTTTTCAATTCAACGATTTTGGGCGCAAGTTCTTCACGTTCTTTCTCTAGGGCTTCTAGCTCCTGAGAGACTTTCAGTTCCTGCTGGAACAACTCACGTGAACGCTCAAACATTGTTGCCTGCATATCGGCCTGTCGGTTGAGCTGAGTATTCTGGCTATTCACCGTGGTTATTTGCTGTTTTTGCTGCGCAATCTGCTCTTTCAAGGTCGTATTTTCGGTTTGTAGTTCGTTGACCTGTGACTGAAGCGCATCCAAAGCCAGTTTATGCTCTTGTTGCTGAGCATTCATCGCCAATTGCAGCTTCTCTTCAACCTCATCATCAACCTTGGCAACTCTCTGCTCTACTTGAGTGGCCATTTGTTGTTTGTCAGCCACTAACGTTTGATATTGTTGTTCAAGAGATTGGTAAGTCGATTCCCACTTTTGTGCCGTGAGTGTCGAACCCACCAAACCACCTAACGCAAGGCCCAGCGCACCAGCGATGACAATATAGAGGCGAGCACGCTTGTCTCTCTCCTCAATCACAACAACGTCATCATTCTCTTGTATATCGTTTTGTTCGTTCACTTATTGCTCCTAAAGCCTAGCGAATTAGTTCTGTAACCATGATAGTTGCGGTATAGATAATAAAGCTGGAAACCAACGTTATTACGACGTACTTCTGCAACTTCTCGCTCGTACGATAGCGGATCAGTACAAACGCGATGACAATCAAAAACGCGATGGCAAGTAACCTTGTCATAACCTCTCCTTGGGCAGATCCTATACTGATTACTTTATACCATTTTTTGTGTCTAAATAGTCAGAGTCAGGTTGTTTTCGCCACCCACAGTATTAAATAAATTATTTCAATTGGTTACTTTAAATACGTTGTGACCAAATCTGGATGAAAAGGCGTCACTTTTATTTGTATATCAGCATTTTATTTGGTGTGTCACTTAGAATGAGGTATAAAGAACCGTAATAAAACCATGGGACCAAAATGATGAAACCATACAAACTAGACAATAAAAAGCGCCGTATTCAAAAGAAACTTTTCCTAAATAACTGTTCCTAAATATAGATCACTGGTTTGTAGAAAAAGAAGGGAACTCGGTACCGTTTGAGCGATCTGAT